>JBKJLU010000306.1:0-2522 GCA_046596815.1 Acidimicrobiales bacterium
GACCGTCAGGGGGAAGAAGTCGATGCCCTCGCGGACCTTCTTCTCGGCGTTGGCCGTGACGAGGACGAGGGTGTCACCGATGCGACCGGTGACGGCGCCTTGGGACTGGGGGGCGAAAACGCCTGTCTCGAAGGACAGGGTCTTGTCGGTGCCACTGATCGGGCCCGACACGGAGATGGCGTCAGCCATGCTCACTCCTTTGGATTTGGAGCGGCGATCCGGCCAGTTCCCAGTGGTGATCCACCCGAGTGCTCCCGGGGAGGCCGCCACTGGCAGCTGACCGCGGCATCGCCGCAGATGTGCAACGACCGCCCGCGCACGATGCGCTCAGGCCGCGAGGCCTGCGGTCGAGGATGAAACGATGTTACCGGCGAAGGCCGAGGCGGGCGTTGATCTCCCGCAGTCGCTCGATGTCCACCTTGCGGAGGTAGGCCTGGAGGCGCTTGCGCTGCCCGACCATCTTCAGAAGTCCCCGCTGGGTGTGGTAATCGTGCTTGTGCACCTTCAGATGCTCGTTCAGGCGGTTGATGCGCTCGGTGAGGAGTGCGATCTGCACCTCGGGCGATCCGGTATCGGTCTCATGCGTCCGGTACTCGGAGATCGTCGCTGACTTTTCGGGCATGCAGTGGTACCTCGGGAAAACTCGCAGGTAAGAGCGACGGCAGAGTGCCGAACGCCGGACATCACGGTAGCAGCCACCCCCCGCTCGGAGCGATTTGGAGGTCATCCGGTACCGTTCGGGGGTGACGGGGATGCCGGGAGCCGGGGATCCGGACGAGGGATTGTTGCGGGTTACGCGGTCGTGCGCCATTCCCCTCTACGAACTCGAGTGGCGCTTCACTCCGAGCGGTGGACCCGGGGGTCAGCACGCAAACCGGTCGAACACCCGGGCCGAGGTGAAGTTCGACGTGGTCGCATCGGAGTCGCTGCTCGACGTGCACCGCGCCCGTCTGGTCGAGCGACTCGGACCGGTGGTGCGGGTCGTGGCCGACGACGAGCGGTCGCAGTTGCGCAACCGCGAGTTGGCCCTCGAACGCTTGCGAGCCCGACTGGCCGAGGCCCTCCGGGTCGAGCGCACCCGCCGGCCCACAGCGCCGACGCGCGGAGCCAAGATGCGCCGGCTCGAAACGAAGAAACAACGCTCCACCCTCAAGCGACTGCGCCGCCCGCCCGAGCGGGGCGACGACTGAGTCAGTGCAAAAGGTCGCGGGCGGCGGTGATGTCGCGATCCATCTGCTCGACCAGGTCGTCGACCGAGTCGAACTTCTCCTCGCCCCTGAGGCGCTCGACGAAGCGCACCTTGGCCGCTTCCCCGTACAGGTCGCCTTCGAAGTCGAGGAGGTAACACTCGAGCAGGCTGAGTTCGGCGTCGGTATAGAACGTCGGGCGTCGTCCGAGAGACATGGCGGTGGCGTGCGTCGAGCCGTCGGGGCGCTCGTACCAACCGGCGTAGATACCGTCGGCGGGAAGGAGCACATCCGCGGGCACGGCGACGTTGGCCGTCGGGAACCCGAGCTCACGGCCGCGGGCATCACCGTGGTGCACGATGCCCCGCACCTCGTGCGGCCGGCCGAGGAGGGCGGAGGCCGCAGCCACGTCCCCGGTTGCGAGGAGCGTCCGAATCCGGGTGGACGAGACGACCTCCGACTCGTCGGCATCGGCCACCAGGTTGATACCGAGCACGTCGAAGCCGAGCTCGGCCCCCATCCGTTGCAGCATGGGCACGCTGCCACCCCGATCGCGTCCGAAATGGAAATCGTGGCCGACGACGACGGCCCTGGCCCCGAGACAGCCGACGAGGACATCGCGGACGAAGTCCTCCGCCGACTCCGCCGCCCGCTCGCGGTCGAAGCGGACCACGAGGGTGTAGTCGACTCCGGTCGAAGCCAGCAGCTCGAGTCGTTGTTCGAGGTCGGTGAGCAGGAGCGGTGCGGAGTCGGGACGGACCACGGTCGCCGGATGGCGGTCGAAGGTGACGACGGCGCTCGAGGCCCCGAGCTCGCCGGCCATCGTCCGTACCCTCGAGATCAACGCCCGATGCCCGAGGTGCACCCCGTCGTACACGCCGATCGTCACGACCGCGCCACCCGGCAATCGGGGGCACGCAGCCGGATCGGTGATGACCTCCATGACGGGCCGAGACTACCGGCCCACCGCTTTGTGAACGCCAAGGCCGACATGCCGGCTTCGGCGTTCACAAAGCGTCAAGCGGGGGCGAGCACCACGGCGGGCTTGCCGTCTTGATACACCGCGACGAGGTTGCCGTCGGCATCGAGGAGACCGACCGTGCCCGCAGGCAGATCGGGCAGTGGCCGGCCGAAGCCGACCGCCGCCCGTTGCTCGGCGTCGATCGTGACGGACGGATAATCCCGCAGGGCATCGGCCGGGCTGACGACGTGGTCGTCGCCGACGACCTCGAGCAGACGGGCCTGGCTGACATCGAACGAGCCGATGGCGGTACGCCGCAGATTGCGGAGGTGGGCGCCCCCACCGAGGGCTGCACCGATGTCCGCCGCCAGGGT
>JBKJLU010000349.1:0-7404 GCA_046596815.1 Acidimicrobiales bacterium
CCACGACCGCATTCGCTATCGCCGGGAAGGTGCAGCGTGGGTGCGCGAGCGGCTCTCGCCTTAACCCTCTCCCTCGTTCTCAGCGCGATGTCGCCGGTAGCTCGGCCGGCCCGCGCACAAACGGGTTCGCGGCCCGGGTTGGCCGCCGTGCAGGCCGTGCTCGACGCCCGCGAGGTTGCTGTTGCCGGCGGCGACCGAGCGGCGTGGCTGGCGACGGTCGATCCAAAGGCGCCGAAGGCGTTCCGTGATGCCCAAGGCCGGCTCTTCGATGGATTGCGGTCGGTGCCGATCGAGTCGTATTCCCTCGTTGCCCGCCTCGATGACACCGGTGACCTCGGCGGAGGGTTGCAGGAGAAGTACGGCGCGCCGGTGCAACTTCCGGAGACCCGTCAACGGCTGCGACTGAGGGGATTCGACGATCGTGACGCCGTCGACAGCCTGTGGCTCACCTTTGTGAACCGCGATGGACGTTGGTTCATCGCCGGTGACGAGGATCTTGCGCCGCTGGGACTCGACACGGCGAGAGGCCCGTGGGACTTCGCCCCGATCGAAGTGCTCACCACCGAGCACCTGTTGACGATCTACCACCCCGGTCAGGCGGATCGCGCCCGAACGCTGTCGGCCATTGCCGAAGAGGCGATGACCGTTCTGCAGAAGCGGTGGGACCAGCCGTGGTCCGAGCGCATCCCGCTCATCCTCCCGGCCGACACCGACGAGCTCGAGAAGCTGTTGCAGTCGACGATCGACCTCGACAAGTTCTTGGCCTTCGTGGCCTATGGAGCGGTGCGGGACGTGGGATGGGACACGACGGCCCCCCGCATCTACATCCAGGACGAGAACCTCGCCGACTACGGCCGGGACTTCCAGATCGAAACGCTGGTTCACGAACTGGCGCATGCCGCCGGGGCCCCGTTGGCCGGCCCCTTCGTGTCGGCGTGGGTGCACGAGGGCGTCGCTGACTGGATCGCCACCGGCCGTTCGACCAAGGAGCGCCGACCGAACGGATCTGATGGGCGACTTCCCCGCGACTTCGAGTTCTCGACGGGCCAACAGACCAACATCATCGAGTCGTATCGCGAGAGCCGCTCGCTGACGTCGTTCGTAGCCGGACGCAGCGGTGTCGGCGCGCCGACGGCCTTCTTCCGCGAACTCGGATCGGTCCGTGTCGCGCCAGGGAACGTCGACTCCCAGATCGACGCCGCCCTTCGGCGGGCGACCGGACAGGGTCTTCCCGAAAGTGAAGCCGCCTGGGCCAAGCGGTAACCCCACCCACGCTTTTGGCAGCGGGATCCCGCTACTGGAGGCGGGATCCCGCTGCCAAAAGGGGGAGGGGGTCGGTTCGGGTCGCCGGTAACCTCGGCCTATGTCCGACGTGATCTCCATCCGCTTGCCCGACGGTTCCTCCAGGGAATTGCCGAGCGGCGCCACCACCGGGGATCTTGCGGCGGCCATCGGAGCCCGCCTCGCCAAGGCCGCAGTCGCAGCGAAGGTCGACGGTCGTGAGGTCGACCTGGGTGTTCCGCTGACCGACGGGGCCGAGGTCGCCATCATCACGGCCAACACACCCGAGGGCCGCCACGTGTTGCGCCACTCGACGGCCCACGTCATGGCCCAGGCCGTCACCCAGATGTGGCCAGGCGCCAAGTTCGCCATCGGTCCCGCGATCGAGGACGGTTTCTATTACGACTTCGATCTTCCCGGTGGCGCCACCTTCAACGAGGACGACCTCGAGCGCATCGAGGCCCGCATGCGCGAGATCATCGAGTCGGATCAGGCGTTCGTGCGCGAGGAGCATTCGATCGACGAGGGTCTTGCCCTCTTCGCCGACCAGCCGTACAAACGCGAGATCATCGAAGGAGTCGATTCGGCCGAGGGCGCCGGCGACGGCATCGTCACCGCCTACCGGAACAGTGGCGAATTCGTCGACCTGTGTCGTGGTCCCCACGTCCCTTCGACGAAGCGCATCGCGGCGTTCAAGCTCATGAAGGTGGCCGCGGCCTACTGGCGTGGCGACGAGAAGCGCCAACAGTTGCAGCGCATCTACGGCACGGCATGGGAAGACGACAAGGCGCTCAAGGCCTACCTCACGATGCTCGAGGAAGCGGAGAAGCGCGACCACCGCAAGCTCGGGGCCGAGCTCGACCTCTTCAGCTTCCCGCCGGAGATCGGCAGCGGCCTCGCCGTGTTCCATCCCAAGGGCGGCATCATCCGTCGGCTCATGGAGGACTACTCCCGCCGCCGCCACGAAGCCGCCGGCTACGAGTTCGTCAACACCCCCCACATCGCCAAGTCGACGCTCTTCGAGACGTCCGGCCATCTGCAGTGGTTCGCCGACAGCATGTATCCCCCCATGGAGATGGAGGGGGCCAAGTACTACGCCAAGCCGATGAACTGCCCGATGCACATCCTCATCTTCCGCAGCCGGGGCCGCTCGTACCGCGAGCTGCCGCTGCGGATGTTCGAGTTCGGCACGGTGTACCGCTTCGAGAAGTCGGGTGTCGTGCACGGCCTCACGCGGGTGCGGGGCATGACGCAGGACGACGCCCACATCTTCTGCACACGCGACCAGATGGCCGGCGAGCTCGAGTCGCTGCTCACGTTCGTGCTCGGGCTGCTGCGCGACTACGGGCTCGAGGACTTCTATCTCGAGCTGTCGACGAAGCCCGAAGAGAAGGCCGTCGGAACGAACGACGAGTGGGACGAGGCAACGGAGGCGCTTCGCTCCGCGGCATCCGGCATGGGCCTCGACCTGGTGATGGACGAAGGAGGCGGCGCCTTCTACGGTCCGAAGATCTCGGTGCAGGCCAAGGACGCCATCGGCCGGACGTGGCAGATGTCGACGATCCAGGTCGACTTCCAGCTCCCGCAACGATTCGGTATCGAGTTCAACGGATCCGACGGCGGGCGCCAGCAGCCGATCATGATCCACCGCGCGCTGTTCGGCTCGGTCGAACGCTTCTTCGGGGTGCTCACCGAGCACTACGCCGGCGCCTTCCCGGCGTGGCTCTCGCCGGTGCAGGTGCGCGTGCTCGGTGTCCGCAACGACCACGATGACCATGCGGCCAAGCTCGTCGCCCAATTGAAGGACGAGGGTTTCCGCGCGGACATGCTCGAAGCTGATGAGCCCCTCGGCCAGCGCATCCGCCGCTCGAAGCTCGAGAAGATCCCGTACATCCTGGTGGTGGGTGACGACGACGTGGCCGCATCGACCGTCGGTGTCAACGTTCGGGGCAGCGACAAGCCCCAGCGAGGCGTGTCCGTCGACGCCTTCCTCGACCGTCTCCGCGACGAAGCCACACCCCCTGACTTCCGCAAGTCGTGACCAACCCGTGACCAACGGCGGGTTTGGGTTGTGAGTCTCGACCGGCTGTGGGCGGGATGGAGGACGGCGTATGTGTCGTCGGCCGGGGAGGAGGGCCCGGATGACGGCGGGTGCGTGTTCTGTCGGATCCTCAGCAGCGGCGAGCCCGACGACGTCACCAAGGTGGTGTGGCGGGGTCGGCACGTCGTGGCGATCCTCAATGCGTACCCGTACACGAGCGGACACCTGATGGTTCTGCCCATCCGCCACGTCGGCGAGATCGAAGACCTCGACGCTGCCGAGACGGCCGAGCTCTGGCCGGCCGTGACCGATGGGGTTCGGGCGCTGAAGGGGGCCTACCGACCCGGAGGGGTCAACGTCGGCGCCAACCTCGGTCGTGCAGCGGGGGCCGGCGTGCCTGGGCACTGTCATGTCCACGCCGTGCCCCGCTGGAACGGCGACACCAACTTCATGACGAGCATCGCCGAGGCTCGGGTGCTGCCCGAGAGCCTCGATGCCACCTGGACGAAGCTCAGGGACGCCTGGCCCGCTTCTTCGTGACCTCGGGGTTGTAACAAGTCCCCCGCATCCCCAGCATCTGGGCGGGAACGCAGAGGTTGGAGTTCTCGCACAGCACCGGTTCGCTCGACCCGGCGAGGATGCGAGCGGCCACGTCGGGCTCGGCGTAGAACGGGCGGCCGATGCCCACCATGTCGGCCTCGCCCGCATCGAGGATGGCGTTGCACTCCTCGGCCGAACGGATGCCACCCACCGCGAACACAGGGATCGATACGCGGGCCTTGGCGGCGGCGAACAACGCTCGGTTCCAGACGGGTAGGAACGGCGCCCGTTTCGCACCCAGCCACGAACCGGCCTGGATGACCCTGCGCCGCATCGGCGACGGTGACGCCACGCGGAAGCGCCGCGCCATGCCCTTGTTCGTCCAGAGGGAATCGGGAACGCCTCCACGCGACAGGGTCGTGTCCGGGAACACCGACACTTCGACGGGCGTGACGGCGTCGAAGCCCCACTCCTCGACGAGTTCGCACAGCCGCAGCGCGTCATCGACCGACGAGTGCGCACCCAACGGTGGGCCGGTCTCGGCCGGGACCTTGACCGTGCACGGGTAGTCGGACCCGGCGCGCTCGGAAACCGCATCCCGGATCAGTCGCAGCACCTTCGCCCGCTTCTCCAGTGACCCACCGAATTCGTCGGTGCGCCGGTTGTAGAACGGGGAGAGGAACTGGTCGAGCAACTTGGCGTTGGCCGAACCGAGTTGGATGCCGTCGTAGCCTGCCTCGCGCGCCCACGCCGCCACCTCTCCGTACTTCACGGCCATGCTGCGCACTTCGTCGGCCGTCATCACGTGCACGGGGACGCGCGCGAACGCCGCCCGCAGGAACCAGGGGAGGGGCGAAGCGATCAGCAGAGGACCGGATCGAGCCGACGCGTAGGGCTCGTGCCAGGCCTCCATGGCATACAGACCACCGTGGCCGATCTGCAGGAAGATCGATGCGCCCTCGGCGTGGACGGCGTCGACCATCGGGGCGAGCCGCAGCACTTTCTCGCGGGTGTCGACGGTCGTCATGCCCGGCGAGGTCCGCCCCTCGGGGAAGAGGCAAGACGAGCCCTGGATGATGAGGCCGACGCCGTGGCGGGCGTTCTCGACGAAGTGCTTGGCATACGTCGCCGCCGCGTCATCGCCGTCGCCTGCACCCTCGAGCACCGGCGCCCGGTAGAGCCGGTTGCGGATGGTGGTGCCGTTGATCGACAACGGCGTCGCCATGATCGACGTCACCGTCCGAGCTCCGCCGCGAGGAGCGCGTCGGCCGCGGGCTCCGGGAAGGTCTGCGCCATGGCCGCTTTGTAGCAGAGGCCCACGGCGGCCCATCATGACGGAGTGGCTACGCCGAACGAGGACGCCCGAGACGACGAGCACGGCGACGAGCACCGTGACGAACTGCCCGACGACCTCGACGCCGCGGGGTACGTCGGCCCGTACACCTTTCCCGACAACAAGCGCCGCCGGGCGCCCGGAGCCCTCTATCTCGTCGCCGGCGTTGCCCTCCTCGGGCTCTGGATCGCGCGAGGCGAAGGCGTGCTCGTCAATCGGGGGTTCCTCGTCGGTGGTGCGATCCTCGTCGCCGTCGGGCTCTACCACCTGGTGACGTCGCAGCCGCTGAAGATCGATCAGACCGACGCATTGGCCGCCGCTGGACGAGAAGTCGGATTCGCCGTGGGCCACGCCTCGGCCCAGTTGGGATGGCGCGGCTTCCGGAGTCGGCCCACGTGGCGCCTCCTGCTCTACTCCGCCGAGGATCCGCCGTCGAAGCGGGGCCTCGTGCTCGTCGACGGCGTCGACGGTTCGATCGTCGCCCACTTCGTCGAAGAGAATCCGGAAGACTGGTCGCAATTCACCGAGTCGGAGCGCAAGACGACGGCCTGACTTTCGGGCATACGGGACCGCTTGCAAGTGTTGCGGTACCTTGGAGGGGGATTTCCCCGACCAGAGGAGCCCTGAGCACGTGTTTGACGGACGTTGGCGGACCATGGTGGACCAGGGCGTCAAGCCCGTCGGCTCCGCGCTTCGCCGCACCGGCATCAGTGCCGACCACCTCACGGGTACCGGCCTGGTCATGGCCGGGGCCACGGCGGTCGCCATCGGCTCCGGTCGCCTCTTCCTCGGCCTGGTGCTGCTCGGCCTCGCCGCCATCCCCGATCTCCTCGACGGCGCCGTCGCCAAGGCGTCGGGCACGTCGTCGCAACGGGGGGCGTTCTTCGACTCCGTCGCCGATCGCGTCACCGACGCCCTGGTGTTGGGCGGTATCGCCTGGCACTTCGCCCTCAGCCGCGGTGGCCTCGCCCCGATGCTCCCCTTTGCCGTGCTCGGCGCGTCGACGCTCATCTCCTACGAGCGGGCCAAGGCCGAGTCTCTCGGCTATGAGGCCAAGGGTGGATTGATGGAGCGGGCCGAGCGCATCATCCTGCTCGCCATCGGCCTCGCCTTCCCGGTCGTCCTCGTGCCCGTGCTGTGGCTCATGCTGGCGGCCACGTTGCTGACGGCAGGGCAACGTTTCGTCAAGGTTTGGAAGCAGGCCAGCGTCGAACTGCCGGCCAAGCCCGAGCGCCCGGTCGGCCACGTCTCCGAGCGGTGGCGGGCCTGGCGCGAGGCCAGCGGAACCGAACGCACACCTCGGTCGGTCACCGATTGGCGGGGTTACGGCGCCCGCCGGTCGAGTCGTGACGCCCGCCGTCGTGCGCCCCAGGCGTGGCGCCGACGCACGGGCAGCCGTCGACCCTGACGTCCGCGGGCCAGCGGGCCACCGTCGTCGGATACAAGGCGGCGGCGGCTTTCGCCAACGCGCTTCCGGGTCCGGTGGCCAACGCCTTCGCCCGCAGCCTCAGCGTTCCCTTCGCGTTGGGCCTTCGGGGCCGCCGCTTGATGATCGGCCGCCATCTCCAACGGGTCTATGGCGGCTCGTTGAGCAGCTTCGCCCTCGAGCGCAAGATTCAGCAGGCCTTCGACTCGTATGCCCGGTACTGGATGGAGTCGTTCCGACTCTCCTCGACCGACCGCTCGGCCCTCGAAGCGGGGATGTCGTGGGAGGGCGTCGGCTACGTCGAGGATGCCTTTGCTGCTGGGAATGGGGCCATCCTGACCTTGCCCCATCTCGGCGGGTGGGACTTCGGCGGCGCCTGGTTCGCGACGGCTGGCTACCCGGCGACGGTCGTCGTCGAGGCCCTCGAGCCCCCGGAACTCTTCGAGTGGTTCGCAGAGATGCGCCGGTCGGTCGGTCTCACCGTCGTCCCCCACGGGCCGCAGGCCGGTGCAGCCATCCTGGGTGCGTTACGCCGAAACGAGATGGTCGGGCTCGTGTGTGATCGAGACTTGGCCCGCACCGGCGTCGAGGTCGAATTCTTCGGTGAACGCACGACCCTTCCTGCCGGACCGGCGACCCTCGCCCTGCGCACGGGCGCACCGCTGTTGCCGACGGCGGTCTACTTCGACGGCCCTGGCCACCACGGCATCGTCCGTCCGCCCATTCCGGTTGAGCGATCGGGCGAAGGACTGCGGAAGGATGTCGCCCGCATCACGCAGCTCG
>JBKJLU010000366.1:0-5724 GCA_046596815.1 Acidimicrobiales bacterium
GGTCCATGGCGACCTGCGTCGCTACCTCGACAGCTCCCGCTGGTTCCAGAAGCGGCCCCCGGGTTCGTTGCGGAGCATCGCCTATTTCAGCCCCGAGTTCGGGATCGCCGAAGCTCTCCCGCAATACAGCGGCGGCCTCGGCGTGCTCGCCGGCGACCACCTCAAGGCGGCATCCGGGCTCGGTCTGCCGCTTACGGGTATCGGCCTGTTCTACCGGCAGGGCTACTTCCGCCAAGAGCTCAATGCCGACGGCTGGCAGCAGGAGCGCTATCCGGTCCTCGACCCCCACGCCATGGCCATCCGCCTCGTCGACGACGTGCGCGTCACGGTCGATCTCGCCGGCACGCCGTTGCACGCCCAGATCTGGCGGGCCGATGTCGGCGGGGTACGCCTCTATCTCTTGGATGCCGACGTCGACGAGAACGATGTCGAGGGCCGCCTCGTCACCGACCGGCTTTATGGGGGCGATCCCCAGGAGCACCGCATCCGCCAGGAGATGCTGCTCGGCGTGGGCGGGGTGCGGGCTCTCGAAGCCTTGGGCGAGCCGGTGCAGGTCTTCCACACCAACGAAGGTCACGCCGGGTTCCTCGGACTCGAGCGCATCCGCCGCCTCATGACCGACAGCGGGCTGACGTTCGCCGAGTCGATCGAGGCCGTGCGCAGCGGCACCGTCTTCACCACCCACACTCCCGTCCCTGCAGGCATCGACCAGTTCGCTCGGCCGCTCATGGAGCGGTACTTCAAGTCGTGGGCCGACGAGTGCCAGGTCGGCTTCGACGATCTCATGGCCCTCGGTCACTTCCCGGGCGCAGCCAAGGACCAGCCGTTCAACATGGCCGTCATGGGCATGCGCCTCGCCGGCATGTCGAACGGCGTGGCCAAGCTCCACGGAGCAACGAGCCGTTCGATGTTCCAGAGCCTCTGGCCCGACGTGCCCGTCGACGAGGTACCCATCACCTCGGTCACCAATGGCGTCCACGCCCACACGTGGACGAGCCCGGAGATGGACGACCTGCTCTCGCGCTACGTCCTCCCGGCATGGACCGAAGCCGAGGCCGAGGACTGGGCCCGCATCGACGACATCCGAGACGACGAGCTGTGGCGGGCGCGCGAGCAGAGCCGTGACCGCATGGTGGCCTTCGTCCGCCAACGTCTTCGCCACAGTCTCGTCAGCCGCGGGATGAGTGCCAGCGACGCCGCCTGGGCCGACGACGCCCTCGACAGCCGCATCCTCACCATTGGGTTCGCCCGTCGCTTCGCCACGTACAAACGGGCCAACCTGCTGCTCTCCCAACCCGAGCGGCTGAAGGCGTTGCTGCTGAGTCCCGATCGTCCGCTGCAGATCGTGTTCGCCGGCAAAGCCCATCCGCAGGACGATCAGGGCAAGGAGATGATCCGACAGATCATCCAATTCTCGAGCGATCCCGAGATCCGCCACCGCATCACCTTCGTGCCCGACTACGACATCGCCGTGGCCCGCATGCTCTACCAGGGCTGCGATGTCTGGTTGAACAATCCGCGCCGGCCCTTGGAGGCGTGCGGCACCAGCGGTGAGAAGGCGGCCCTCAACGGTGTCCTCAACTGCTCGATCCTGGACGGTTGGTGGGACGAGATGTTCGACGGCGAGAACGGTTGGGCCATCTCGTCGGCCGAGAGCTATGACGACCTCGCCCGACGCGATGCCGTCGAGGCGGGCAGCCTCTTCGACATCCTCGAGCGTCAGGTCGTTCCGCTGTTCTACGACCGTTTCGAAGGACCGGTCCCCCGCCGCTGGGTGCGACGCATCAAATCGTCACTGCGGTCGCTCGGGCCTCAGGTGGTGGCCAGCCGGATGGTGCGCGACTACGTCGAGCAGCTCTACGAACCCATCGCCGCGCAAGCCGATGCCCTGTCCGCCGGAGGCAACGCTCGCGCTCGAGCGCTCGCGGCCTGGAAGGGCCGCATCCGCAGCGGATGGACAGGCGTGAAGATCGTGAGCGTCGAGACCGAAGCGGCCGTCACCGACCTCGGGACATCGCGGCACGTCGATGCCATCGCCGTGCTCGGATCGCTCGCGCCGTCCGATGTCGCCGTCGAACTCCTCCACGGCATCGTCGGACCCACCGACGAACTCGTCTCCCCCACCTGCGTCGCCCTCTCACTCCGCGACCTCGGCGAGGAGAGTGGGCACTACCGCTACACCGGCGAATTCACGTGCGAGACCGCGGGTCGCTACGGCTTCGCCGTCCGCATCGTCCCCTCCCACCCCGACCTCACCACCCCCCTGGAGATGGGCGCCATCGCCTGGGCGTAACGGAACGGTAAGGCTGGCGGGCTATGAGTGAGGAACCGGAGCTGATCGTTTCGTTCGAGGGGGCGGTGGCTCGGCTCACCTTGAACCGGCCGGGGAAGCTGAACGCGCTCGATGACGGGCTTCGACGGGCGTTGGCCGCAGCGTTCTCCGAGCTCGAAGAGCGGCCCGACGTCCGGATCGTCGTGCTCGCCGGCGCGGGGCGAGCGTTCTCGGCCGGGGCCGACCTGACCTCGACCGCCTATCCGCCCGTTGAAGGCGACTGGACGACCCGACGCCATCGCACCGGCACCTGGCAACGGTTGCTCGAGCAACTCGACCGGCTGCCCCAGGCGACGGTGGCCCGACTACACGGGCACGTGGTCGGAGGCGCCGCGCTGTTGGCCGCAGCCTGCGACATCCGCATCGCCCACGAGGACACGGTGGTGCGCATCCCCGAGCTGGCCATCGGCATCCCGCTCACCTGGGCCGGCATCCCCCTCCTGGTGCGGGAGATCGGCCTTCCGCTGACGCGTGACTGGGTGATGACGTGTCGCCCCGTCGCCGCCGATGAGCTGTTGCGCTCGGGCTACGCACAGCGCATTGCGACGGGCAAGGGCCTCGATGTCGCCGTGTCCGAGTGCGTCGAGCAGCTACTCCGCGTGCCTGCGGGGCCGCTCGCCATGACCCGAGCGATCACGTCGGCCATCGGGCGGTCGTCGCCGGCGATGCTCGCAGGATGGGGCGACGCCGACCATCAGCAATGGGCCTTCACCGAGGACGAATATCGCGACGCCGTCAGGTCGTACCTCCGAGGCATTCGCACGTGACGCGACGAAGAGAGCCGGCCCGAAAGGCCGGCTCTCTTCAGGAATCGCCTGCTGACTGCGGAACTACAGGACTTCGCGGTCCCGGACGACGGTGCGCTCGGTGCGGCTGCCGAAGCCACCCCAGCTGCTCCAGAACATGGCCGACATGAGCAGGCCGATGACGCCGACGACCATCAGGATCACGCCGACGGTGTCGAGGTTGATGCCTGAGACCTCGGCGTTCAGGGCGAACGTCATGATTGCGCCGATTGCGAGAAGGAAGATGCTGACTCCGATGCCCATGATGTTTTTGCCTCCCGGCCGAAGCCCCGCTCGGGGCGATCGATTGATTGGCACAACCGTCCCCGAGTGCCGGGATCGCTAAACCCCTTTTACTTCCCCGTGAAGTTGGCCTTCCCCGGTCCGTGCTCGAGGAACGACTTCACACCGGCGGCAGCATCATCGGTGGCGAATACGTCGGCGAAGAGATCCTGCTCCCATGCGAGCCCTTCGGCCAGAGTGCGCTGCAACCCTTCGTCGACCGCCGACTTCGCCAGTCCCTGGGCGACCACGGCGCCCTTCGCCAGCTCGGCGGCCCAGGCCAGCGCCGTGTCGAGCACGTCGGTGGACGGAACGACTCGATCGGCGAGACCCATCTGCAGCGCCTCGTCAGCGGCAACTTGGCGTCCGCTGAGGATGAGGTCCTTGGCCCGTGCAGGGCCGACGAGACGGGCGAGGCGTTGCGTGCCACCACCGCCCGGGATGATGCCGAGCAAGATCTCCGGTTGCCCGAACTTGGCGTTCTCGGCGGCAACGCGGAAGTCGCACGCCAACGCCAACTCACAGCCACCGCCGAGGGCGTAGCCGTTGACGGCGGCGATCACCGCCCGGGGAATGGCGGCGACCGCATCGAGGGCGTCACGGAACTTGCCACCGATCATGCGAGCTTCGTCGGGCCCCTTGAACTCCGAGATGTCTGCGCCTGCGGCGAAGATCCGCTCGCCTCCCCAGACGACCACCGCTCCGGGCGGATCGGCGGTCAGCTCGCCGGCGGCCGCCGCCAATTGCGCCAACAGCCCGGTCGACAGCGCGTTCATCTTCGGACGATCGAGGCGGATCACGGCGACGCCGTCGTCCCGCCGCTCGATCGATACGAACGTCTCTTCGGCAACCTCGGACATCAGGACAGTTCCTCCAGGATCTTGTCGGCGGCGGCGTACGGATCGAGGCGCCGCTGCAACACGTCGTCGTGGAGACCGGCGAACTCCGGCCCCCGGCACAGTTCGTCGGCCCGCTGTTCGAGCCGCCGCACCACGATCTCGCGCATCTCCTCGTCGATGCGCTTGGCTCTCCGGGTGGCGAGTTCGCCATTGGATTCCAAGAGCGCGCGATGGGCGACAATCGCTTCCCAGAGCTCGGCTACGCCGTCTCCCGTCTGGGCCACCGTCCTCACGATCGCCGGGCGGTGGCGCTCGCGGGTGGCCAACCCCAGCGCGTCCTCCAGATCGCGTTGGGTCTGTTCGGATCCGGCGCGATCGGCCTTGTTGATCACGAACACGTCGGCGATCTCGAGGAGCCCGGCTTTGTTGGCCTGCACGGAGTCACCCCACCCAGGGTTCACGACGACGACCGTCGTGTCGGCCGAACCGGCGATCTCGACCTCGACCTGCCCGACGCCCACGGTCTCGATCAGCACCCACGGCAAGCCGGCGGCGTCGAGCACCCGGATGGCCTGCGGCGTCGCCAACGACAGACCGCCGAGGTGCCCGCGAGTCGCCATCGAGCGGATGAACACGCCCGGGTCGAGGGCATGGTCCTGCATGCGTACCCGGTCACCCAGGATGGCGCCGCCGGTGAAGGGCGACGACGGGTCGATGGCCAGCACGCCGACCTCGACGCCGGTGTCGCGCACGACCTCGATGAGCCGGTTGGTCAGCGTCGACTTGCCTGCGCCCGGTGCTCCGGTGATGCCGACCGTGTAGGCGGCGCCACCACGCGGATAGGTGAGGGCGCCCGTCTCTCGCGCTCCGGCACCGCCCCGCTCGACCAGCGACAGGAGGCGGGCGACGGCGGCGCGATCACCACCGATCGCGGCCTCGACGAGTTCTTTCGGGTCGCGACTGCGTGCCATCGGCCCTGAAAGCTAGAGGCTCACCGGGCCCCCACCGAGAACGGCTCGCTTACCAATCGTCGGAAAGGGGCTCGACGTCGAAGTCGATTCCCTTGGCCCGCACCTCGGTGAGGCCGGGTACCCGATCGAGCAGGATCCGCTGGATGCCCGCCTTCAGGGTCATCGACGACATCGGGCAACCACCACACGCACCGAGCAACTCGATGTCGACGCGGCCCGACTCCTCGTCGAATTCGATCACGCGCATGTCGCCTCCGTCCGACTGCAGGGCGGGGCGAATGGCTTCGACGGCTTCGAGCAGGGCGGCTTCCACGGTGATGTGCTCCTCAGATTGTGTTGTCACGAGTCTCCCACCGGTCAACACGAAGAGCGAGCTCAGACTTCCCGGGAGCGAGGGCAACCACGTCGAGACTCCCATCGAGATGCCGGGCCGTCACCTCGACCACGAGGTGGCCTTCGACGTAATCGCCGATGCCGCGACCCCAGACCGAGGCCATCCACGAGAAGGGAACGGT
>JBKJLU010000368.1:0-12573 GCA_046596815.1 Acidimicrobiales bacterium
GAAGGCAGCGGCCGGTGATGCACTCCTGGCGGCCGGGGGCACCATCACCCACCATCACGCCGTCGGACGAGACCACATGCCGTGGTACGAACAGCAGAGACCCTCCCTCATGGGTGCGGCGCTCCGAGCGGCGAAGGCCGAACTCGATCCGAGAGGCGTCCTCAACCCCGGTGTGATCGTCGGCTCGTGACGAAACCGACCCGAAACCCGAAATCGACCAGAAACATGGGCCTGCCATCCTCCGGGGGAATGGCCGACCTGTTCGACGACTACGACGCGCGGACGACGTGGGACGAGATGCTCGAGTCATCGGGCCAGCCGAGGGCTCCGTACCGTTCGCTCCACGATGCCTTGCAACCGTTGTCGAGCCGGGATCTCGATGAGCGGGCGGCGGCGCGCGATCGTGCCTTTCGCGATCAGGGCATCACCTTCTCGCTTTCGGGCGAGGAGCGGCCGTTTCCCCTCGATCTGATCCCCCGCATCATCTCGGCCGCGGAATGGGCGACCATCGAGAGCGGCGTCGTCCAACGGGTCATGGCACTCGAGGCCTTCCTCGCCGACGTCTACGGCCAGGGGAAGATCTTCGACGAGGGCATCGTCCCCCGCAGCGTCGTCACCAGTTCGAGCCACTACCACCGCGAGGCCCACGGCATCTGCCCTGCGAACGGGGTGCGCGTGCACGTGTCCGGCATCGACCTCGTACGCGACGAAGCCGGCCGCTTCTGCGTGCTCGAAGACAACCTGCGCACGCCGTCGGGCATCTCGTACGTGGTCGAGAACCGCCGCACCATGGCCCGCGTCTTTCCTGAACTGTTCGCCACCCACCGGGTGCGGCCGGTGTCGGGGTATCCGGCGCGACTGCTCGAGGCGCTCCGCGCGTCAGCGCCCGCCGGCGTCACCGATCCGACGGTCGTGGTGCTCACGCCCGGCGTCTACAACTCGGCGTACTTCGAACACTCCTTCCTCGCTCGGCAGATGGGGGTCGAACTCGTCGAGGGCCGTGACCTCGTGTGTCGCGACAACCTCGTCTCGATGCGCACCACCGACGGCGAACAACGTGTCGACGTCATCTACCGGCGGGTCGATGACGACTTCCTCGACCCGCTGCACTTCCGGCCAGAGTCGGTCGTCGGCTGCCCGGGGCTGTTGAATGCGGCGAGAGCGGGCACGGTCACCATCGCCAACGCCGTCGGGAACGGCGTCGCCGACGACAAACTCATCGCCACCTACGTCCCCGCCATCATCGAGTACTACCTCGACGAAGAGGCCATCCTCCCGAACATCGAGACCTACCGATTGGCCGACGACGGCGTGCTCGAGTGGGCCCTCGATCGCCTCGACCAACTGGTGTTGAAGCCGGTCGACGGATCGGGCGGCTACGGACTGGTCATTGGTCCGCAGGCGACGGACGAGACGCTCACCGAACTGGCCGAGACGTTGAAGAAGGCGCCTCGCCAGTGGATCGCCCAGCGGGTCGTGAGTCTGTCGACGTCGCCGACCCAGATCGGCGATCGGCTGCGGCCCCGCCACATCGACCTCCGGCCTTTCGCCATCAACGACGGACAGAAGATCTGGGTGGCGCCCGGCGGCCTCACCCGCGTGGCCTTGCCGGAGGGCAGCCTGGTCGTGAACTCGAGCCAGGGTGGCGGTTCGAAGGACACGTGGGTGCTGGCGGGCGCCGGTCGGGCGACCCCGCCTCGGGGAAGCGAGGGTGACAGCGACAGCGCCCACCTCCTTCCGCCGAGCATGACGACTCGGGAACCCGAACCCGGCCCGGGAGCGTCGTCGTCGCGCCAGATGCAGCAGCAACAACAATGTTGAGTCGCATCGCCGAGTCGCTGTTCTGGATCGGCCGCTACAACGAGCGGGCCGAGGACACGGCTCGCATCCTCGACGTGCATTTCCACCTGCTGCTCGAGGACCCTTGGGTCGACGAGTTCGCAGCATGCCGGGGCCTGCTCGAGATCATGGGCGTGCCTCGTCCGGAGGACGGCGATCTCGACGCCCGCCGGGTCAGCGAACTCATCGCTTACGACGTCACCAATCACAGCTCGATCGTCGGCTCGCTGACGGCCGCACGGGAGAACGCCAAGGGGGCGCGTGAGGCGATCTCGTCGGAGATGTGGGAGTGCCTCAACGCCACCTACAACGAACTTCCGAACCAGGTCGAGTCGGCCGGCGTGCTCGGCGCCCACAATTTCTTCCGTTATGTGAAAGAGCGCGCCGCCGTGATGGCCGGCCTCGCCGACTCGACGCTCTCCCGCGACGACGGGTGGCGCTTCTTCATTCTCGGCCGGTCACTCGAACGAGTCGACATGACGTGCCGACTGCTGACCGCCAGGTTCGGCGAGGGGGCGGGGTCGCGCGGCTGGGTCACCTTGCTGCGCAGTTGTTCCGCGCACGAGGCCTACCTGCGCACGTACCGACGGGCCGTCGACGCATCACTGGCGGCCGAGTTCCTGCTGCTCGATCGGCTGTTCCCGCGGTCCGTCTATTACGCCTTGACCCTGGCCGAGCGATGCCTGGCCGAGTTGGCTCCGTCATCCGGACGGACCGGTTCTGACGACGACGCCCGCCGCATCCTCGGTCGGGCCCGCACCGATCTCGAGTTCCGTCAGGTCGGCGAGCTACTCAACGATTTACCGACCCATCTGGGCGCGCTCGAGACCGCCTGTAGCGAGGCCAGTACGGCCATCGCCGGCCGCTACTTCCGCCAGACGGCGGCGGTCGGATGGACCGCATGAACGCGTCACCCCCCTGGCGGCTGCAGGTCAACCACACCACCGGCTACCACTACTCCGGACAAGTGGTGTCGTCGTACAACGAGGCCCGCATCACGCCGCTCACCGACACCGAGCAGTTGACCATCGACTCGAGTGTCGACATCACGCCGACCGCTCGGGCCTACCGGTACTGGGACTACTGGGGCTGCCTCGTCCACGCCTTCGACGTGCACGTGCCCCACGACCACCTCGTGGTCACCGGACGCTCGCTCGTAGAGACGGCTCACGGCTCGGACACCGACGACGATCCGGGCGCGTCGTGGGCGCTCATCGACGACCCGCGAACCGCCGACACGCAACAGGAGTTGTTGGCCTCGACCGAGTACGTGCCCTATTTGTCCGATCGCGTGCGCGCCCAGGCCCGAGAGCTCCGCACTGCGGGCACACCCCACGAAGCAGCAAGAGCTGCGGCCGCCTGGGTCAAGGACACGCTCGTCTACGAGCGGGGCATCACCCGCGTGTCGACGTCGGCTGACGAGGCCTGGGACGCCGGCCACGGCGTGTGCCAGGACTTCGCCCACCTCACATTGGCGATGCTGCGGGCCATGGGAATCCCGAGCCGGTACGTCTCGGGGTACCTGCACCCCACGGTCGACGCCGCCGTCGGCACCACGGTCACCGGCGAGAGCCATGCCTGGGTCGAGTGGTGGGACGCGGGCGCGACTACGGCGACGTGTCACCGCTGAAGGGGATCTACAGCGGGGGCGCCGCCGGTGAACTCGAGGTCAAGGTCGAGCTCACTCGGATGTCGTAACCGGGGCACCGGCTGGGGCGACCGGAGGCGCGCCGAAGAGCTCGAGGCACGGCTCCAGTCCGACGATCTCGATGTCGTCCCGACGGCCGAGCTCCCAGGCCGTCCGCGTAAGGCGCACTTCCTGCTCTCGGTCGCGTACATCTCGACGCAGGAGCCACCGCTCCCCATTGGGCTCATAACCCATTCGCTCCGACACCCGCCGCGACGGTTCGTTGTCGTGCCAGTATCCGCTCTCGGCCTGGAGCGAGCCGAGTCCGGCGAAGGCCAGGTGGAGGATTGCGGATCGCATCTCGGTGCCAATGCCCCGACCCTGGTGCTGTCGTCCCAGCCAGGAACCGGTGCTGACGACACCGAGCTTGGCAAAGTCGTTGGCGAACATCCCCTGGGTACCGGCGACCTCACCATCGACCAGCACCACCGGGTTGTAGTTCCACGCTTCGGGTCGCCAATCACCCCGACGCCCCCAGTGCCAGTGCAGCACGCCCCGCTCGAGTTGGGGTGAGGGCTGATCCGTCCAACCCATCATCGGCTGCCAGTCGGGATCGTGGATCCCCTCGCCGGCCAACCGGGCCAGGGTGACGAGCTCGTCCTCGTCGGGGAGCCGCAACTCGATCCGTGGGGTTCTGACCACCAGGTCGAACAGGGGCCAGTAGGGATGGGCCATAGCGCCAGTCTCGCCTCTAGCCTGGAACTCGTGGACACCGAGGACGAGCTCGCCGACCCCGACGAGCGGCCACCGGTCCACCCTCCGGGACCGATCCGCCGCAAGACCTTCGGCGGAGCAATGTTGGCGGCCGCAATGATCGGCATGCAAGAGGTACTCGAGGGTCCCAAAGACGAACCGATCACCCTCGAGATCGGCAGCGGCACGGGAGGCGACGACGACGATCCGGTCGCCGTCGACCTCGATCCCTTCGACCCCTCGGCGTCGATCGCCGTCGTCCGCCCCTGGCTCCACGAGCCCTAACCGGGCCCGCACTCCTCGCAACAGGGTTTTGGAGGGTGAGCGCGCACGATCCGTGTCGTCTCACCCTCCAAAAACCGAAAGACCTCAGGTGGGGGCGAGGGCGGAGCGGAGGAAGGCGAGGAGTTCGGCGCGACGGCGGACGAGGGAGCGCAGGGTCGGCTCATAGCCGAGGGAGCGGAGCACCTCGACCTCGGTGGCGACGCCAATGACCGCGGAGTAGGCCGACAGCAACAGCAGACGGGGTTCCTGGCGGCGCATCGTCCCGGACGCCATTTCGGCGTCGAGGAACCCGGTCGCCCGGGCCACCAGTGGATCGAGGGCTCCCATCAACCGGGTGGCTGCCGGTGGACCGAGGCGGGTGACCTCACGCAGGAGTCCGAGCAGCTGGGGTTGGCGGGCGGCCAGGCGGAATACCGAGCGCACGATCGATTCAATGCGCGACCACCCGTCGGGGGCGGCCTCCCGCAGCGCATCCTCGAGGGTGGCGCTCAGGGCGACCGCGCTGTGATCGATCACCGCCTCCAGCAGCAGTTCCTTGGAGGCGAAGTGGTAGAGGATCGCCTGCTTGGTGAGGCCGAGTCCTGCGGCCAGCGCATCGAGCGACGTCGCCTCGTAGCCCCGCGCCGCGAAGGAGGCCAAGGCGGCGTCGAGAATGCGCTCGGCCGTGCTCACCGCCATCGGGTCGTCCTGCTCACTTACCGAATGGTAAACAGTTCCGGATGATCCAGGAGGCTCTGGCCGGGAAGCGCATCGCCATCACCGGCGCCACGGGCTTTCTCGGCACGGCGCTGGTCGAGCGCTTGCTGCGGTCGGTTCCCGACTGCGAACTCGTGCTCCTCGTGCGTCCGGGTCGCCGAGGTGCGGCCGAGCGGGTGCGACGAGAGATCTTTCGCAACGACTGCTTTGATCGGCTCCGTCGTGAGTTGGGTGGCAACGCCGAGTTCGACGCCATGGTGGCGCGCCGGGTGCTGGCCATTGCCGGCGACGTCGGCACCGACGGACTCGGACTCGACGACGACGGCCGGGACGCCCTGGCGACGTGCACGGTCGCCATCCACTCGGCCGCTTCGGTGTCGTTCGACTCCCCTCTCGACGCCGCCGTCGAGGTCAACCTTCTCGGCGCCAGCCGGTTCGCCGCCGCCATCGCCGCCGTCGAATCTCCCGCCCACCTCGTGGCCGTGTCGACCGCGTACGTCGCCGGAGCCCGCCGCGGCGAGGCCCCCGAGGCACTGCTTCCCGACACGCCCTTCGCCACCGCCGTCGACTGGCGGTCCGAGGTCGCGGCCGCTCGACGAGCCCGCGCCGATGCCGACGCCGAGTCGCGCTCGCCGAAGCGCCTCACCGAATTCCACGCCAAAGCCCGCCATGAGCTCGGTGCCGCCGGGTCGCCGCTGCTGGCCGAGAAAACCGAGAAGGTCCGCGAAGAGTGGGTGAAGGCGCAGATGGTCGAAGCCGGCCGCGCCCGAGCTCGATCCCTCGGATGGCCCGATGCGTACGCCTACACCAAGGCCCTCGGCGAGCGGGCGCTCCTTCAAAACCGCGGGAATGTCCCCGTGACCATCGTTCGTCCTTCCATCATCGAGTCGGCGCTGGTCGAGCCGGTGCCCGGATGGATCCGGGGCTTCCGCATGGCCGAGCCGGTGATCATCTCCTACGCCCGCGGCATGTTGAAGGAGTTCCCCGGCATCCCCGAGGGCGTCATCGACGTCATCCCCGTCGACCTCGTCGTCGCCGCCATCATCGCCGTGGCCGCCGTCGGGCCGGCCGACTTCGGACCATCGGTGTATCAGGTCGCTTCGGGTTCGCGGCAGCCCCTGCGCTATCGCCACCTCGTCGACCTCGTCCACGATTTCTTCACCCGCAATCCCATCTACGACACCGACGGCGCCCCGATCGTCGTGCCCAAGTGGTCGTTCCCGGGACGAGGCCGCGTCTCGCGCCAACTCAACCGCGCGACGAAGGTGATCGACACCGCACAAAAGGTGGCGAGCGCCCTTCCGGTGCGGGGCAAGCAGGCATCGTTCGGCGCCACCCTCGAAGACCGCCGCGCCGAGGTCGACCGCGCACGCGGCTACGTCGAGCTCTACGGCGCCTACGCCGAAACCGAGGCCATCTACCGGGTCGACCGGCTGGTGGCGCTGTCTGATTCCCTCGACGACCGCGATCGAGCGCTGTTCAGCTTCGACCCGAAGGTCATCGACTGGGACCACTTCGTGCAGTCGATCCACCTCCCGTCCGTCGTCGAGCACGCCCGCGTGCGCACCACGCCGGGCAAGCGCACGGGGCCGACCCGACACGAACGCGGACGCAAGGCGATCCTGTCGCCCGATCGACACATCGCCGCCTTCGACCTCGAGAACACCCTCATCGCCTCGAACGTCGTCGAGTCGTACTCCTGGCTGGCGACGCGCCACCTTCCGATGGATGAACGGCTGCGTTTCACCGCCCGCATGCTCAAAGAGGCGCCGGCGCTGCTGGCTCTCGACCGGCGCGATCGCGGCGACTTCCTCCGTCACTTCTATCGGCGTTACGACGGCGCACCGGTCGACCGCATCCAGGCCGATGCGTGGGAACTGTTCACCCGCCTGATCATCACCAAGTCGTTTCCCAGTGGCATGCGCCGGGTCCGCGAACACCGGGCCCTCGGACACCGCACGCTCCTCATCACCGGCGCGCTCAGTTTCGTCGTCGAGCCCCTACGGCCGCTGTTCGACGAGATCGTGTGCGCCACCCTGTCGACCTCGCCCGACGGGCTCACCTACACCGGCGAGCTCATCGACGGGCCGCCGACCGGCGAGGCCCGTGCGCTGGCCATGATGCGCTACGCCGACGCCGAGGGGTTGTCGTTGGAAGAGTCGGTGGCCTACGCCGACTCCGCCTCCGACCTCCCCATGCTCGAGGTCGTCGGCCACCCCGTCGCCGTGAACCCTGAACCCAAGCTCGCTGCCATCGCCCGCAAACGGGGCTGGCACGTCGAGCAGTGGACCAAGGCCCCTGGCGGCCCCCGCCCGCTCCTGCCGATCGGCCCCGGAGGCCCGCACCTCTCCCGCCTCCCCACGCTTTTGGCAGCGGGATCCCGCCCGCCAGGGCGGGATCCCGCTGCCAAAACGGTTGGGGACGGGGGTGAGGGGGGATGAGGGCGCTGCTGTTCGAGCGGAAGGTGGCCAAGTACGCAGCCGCCACCATCGCCGGTCGCTTGTCGCCTGGACGAGGGGCGCGCGTCGGGCCGATCCGACTCGCTGCGGACGTCGACGAACCGACGTTGCCGGGATCGGGTTGGGTGCGCGTGCGCCCTCGACTCGCCGGCATCTGCGGCTCCGACCTGGCCACCATCGACGGCCACTCGAGCCGGTACTTCGAACCGATCGTCAGCTTCCCGTTCGTTCCTGGACACGAGATCGTCGGCGAGCTCGACGACGGCACCCGCGTCGTGGTGCGCCCCGTCCTGGGCTGCGAGACGCGGGGCATCGATCCTCCGTGTTCGAGCTGTCGTCAGGGCGAGACCGGGCGGTGCGAGATGGTGGCGTTCGGGCACCTCGAACCCGGCCTCCAGACCGGCTTCTGCAAGGACACCGGGGGCGGATGGGGTCTGGCCCTCGTCGCCCACGAGTCGCAGCTGCACCGCGTGCCTGACGACATGGTCGACGAGGCCGCCGTGCTCGTCGAGCCCACCGCCTGCGCGGTGCACGCCGCCGGCAACGTCGGCGCCGAAGACGATCTCGTCGTCGTTCAGGGTTCAGGCACGCTCGGCCTGCTGACCCTCGCCGCCGTGCGGGCCACATCGGCCGCACCCCGCCTGATCATCGCCACGGCCAAGCATCCCGAGCAGCGAGCATTGGCCCGCGAGCTCGGCGCCGATGTCGTCGTCGAACCGGGCGAACTCCGTCGCGCCGTGCGAAGGGCCACCCGCTCGCTCGAGACGGCCAGCCTCACCGGCGGGGCCGACGTCGTCTTCGATTGCGTGGGAAGCGCCGACACCATCGCCGAGTCGATCGCCGTCGCTCGTCCGAGTGGACTCGTGTCGCTCGTCGGGATGGCCGGCACGACCACCGTCGACCTCACGCCACTGTGGCATCGCGAGATCACGCTGCGGGGCTCGTACGCCTACACGCGCGACGACTTCGAGAAGGCGTTCGACCTCGTGCGCGAGGCTCGCCTCGAGCGTCTGCTGTCCGCCACCTATCCCCTCGACCGGTACCGCGAAGCCATCGAGCACGCGGCCAACGCCGGTCGCCGGGGAGCCGTCAAGATCGCCTTCGACCTCCGCAACGAGAGGAATCGCTGAATGCCCCGTCCCGGGTTCATCCTCGAGGTCGATCGGTCGACCCCGCCGACCCTGTTCTGGCGAGGCGAGGGCTTCTCGCTCGAGAAGCTGCCCGTCGGCAGCCGGGTCATCTACGCGCCCGAGCCGCTGGATCCACTGAAGGATCCCGACGGAGCCATTCGTCATGCGCTGGCCAATCCGTTGGGCGACTCGAAGCCCCTGGCCGAGCTGCTCACGCCGGGGATGAAGCTGACGATCTGCTTCGACGACGTCTCCCTGCCGCTGCCGCCGATGAAGCGTCCCGACATCCGCCAGCGTGTCATCGAAGCCGTGCTCGACCTGGCGGCGGCGGCGGGCGTCGACGACGTCGTTCTCGTGGCCGCGCTCGCACTGCACCGCCGCATGACGGATGACGAGCTGCGCCATGCCCTCGGAAACCGCGTGTTCGACGCCTTCGCCCCCCACGGCCGCCTGACGCAACACGACGCCGAAGACCCCGACAACCTCGTCCACCTGGGTCAGACGCCCCAGGGAGAGGACGTCGAGATCAACAAGCGGGCCGCGACCAGCGACCTCATCGTCTACGTGAACATCAACCTGGTCGCCATGGACGGCGGGTGGAAGTCGACCGCCGTCGGACTCGCCTCGTACAAGAGCCTGAAGCACCATCACAACGTCAAGACGATGCAGCACTCCAAGTCGTTCATGGATCAGCACCGCAGCGAGTTGCACTCTTCGACGTGGCGCATGGGCAAGGTGCTGCGCGACAGCGGCGTGAAGATCTTCCAGATCGAGACGACCCTCAACAGCGACACGTTCCCCAGCCAGTTCGGCTTCCTGCAGAAGCGGGAGTGGGAGTGGACGGCCAAGGACCGCGCCGCCTTCATCGGGGCCAGCAAGGGACTCGAACGCACCCCCGACCGGATCAAGCGGTCGATCTTCCATGGCATCCAGGCGCCCCATGCGATGACCTCCGTCCAGGCCGGCGAGGTCGAGGCCGTGCACGAGGTGACGACGGCCAACGTCTACAAGCAGCAACTCGTGAACGTGGAAGGCCAGACCGACATCCTCACGATGGGGTTGCCCTACATCTGTCCCTACAACGTGAACTCGATCATGAACCCGATCCTCGTGGCCTGCCTCGGCCTCGGGTATTTCTTCAACCTCTATCGCAACAAGCCGCTGGTGCGCGAGGGCGGGGTGCTCATCATGAGCCACCCGACACCCTGGGCCTTCAACCCCGTGCACCACCCGAGCTACATCGACTTCTTCGAGCAGGTGCTGGCCGAGACGACCGATCCGGTGGAGATCGAGAAGAACTTCGAGGAGTCGTTCGCCACCGATCCCTGGTACATCCACCTCTACCGGACGAGCTACGCGTATCACGGCGTCCACCCGTTCTACATGTGGTACTGGTGCGCGCACGCCCTGCAACACCTCGGCCAGGTGATCATCGTCGGCGGTGACCCGAAGTCGGTGCGGCGTCTCGGTTTCAAGCCGGCGTCGACACTGCGCGATGCGTTGGAGATGGCCGAGGACGTCGTCGGTCGCGATCCTTCGATCACCCACCTCCACAACCCGCCGATCATGATGACCGACGTGCAATGAAACGGGTGCGCAGCACGTTTCCGTTCACGCCGCCGACGTGGCCGACCACCGTCGACCGTCCGTCGCCCGAGTCGCGAACCGGGACGAACTTCGACACCGACTGGGCCCGTCGCTATCCGACCCGACTCGCCCGCGCGATCGTGCTCGACAGCGTGGGCAAGGGACTGGTCTCCGCGCTGGCTTCACCGAAGATCATGGGAAGCGATCGCCTCGCCGACGTGAAGGGTCCGGTGATCTTCGCGGCCAACCACGCCAGCCACGTCGACACCCCCCTGTTGCTGACGATGCTGCCCGACCGTTTCCGTCACCGCACGGTCGTCGGAGCCGGCGCCGACTATTTCTTCGACAAGCGGTGGAAGGGCTTCCTGTGGGCCTTCGCCATCAACGCCATCCCCATCGAGCGGACTCGGGTGTCGCCCCGGTCGACGCGTCTTGCCCAACAGGTGCTCGACGACGGATGGAGCCTGCTGATCTTCCCCGAGGGTGGACGCTCACCCCACGGTTGGTCACAGCCCCACCGCGCCGGCGGCGCGTATCTGGCCATCCGTAGCGGCGTGCCCATCGTCCCGGTGCACCTCGAGGGCACGCGCCGCATCCTGCGCAAGGGCACGGGACGAGTCACGCCCTCGACGACCACCGTCACGTTCGGCAAGCCGCTCTACGCCCTCGAGGGCGAGGACCCCAGGGAGTTGGCCGCCCGCGTCGAACGCGAGGTCGCCGTGCTCGCCGACGAGCAGTCCAGCGACTGGTGGAGCGCCCGCCAGCGAGCGGCGTCCGGCGACACCCCGTCGCTCTCCGGACCGGACGCGTCGGAATGGCGGCGCTCCTGGTCACTCGGCGAAGGCCGACGACCCAGCCGCGCCCGCCAGCCCCGCTGGCCGTGACATTGGCCTCGCTCTGCGTCGCTCTCAGCACGGGTACCCTGACCCGCGATGAGTACCAACGAACCGCCGCCGCCTCCTCCTGGTTGGCAGCCGCCGCAGGCACCTCCGCCGCCCTACGGTGCCGCGCCCTACGGCACCCCGCCCCAGTACGGAGGCGCCGGCTATGGGTACCAGCCGTACCTGCCGCCCCAAACCGAGGGCTCGGCCGTCGCCGCCCTGGTCTGCTCGATCGTGTCCTTCATGTTCTGCCCTGTCATTCCCGCCATCGCGGCGCTGGTGATCGCTCCCGGCGCCCGCCGCAAGATCGATGCATCGAACGGACGCCTCACCGGCCTGGGACTCTTGACGGCGGCCAAGTGGGTCTCGTGGATCAACATCGTTCTCTGGGTCGGGTTCACCCTGTTGTTCATCGTTCTCATCGCCATCGGGGCCATGTCCGACACCGGCGGGACATCCGACTTCAGCGCAGGACAACGCTTCGCTTTCTGATCTGACTGGTACCGTCACGACATGGCGGGAAGCGTGGTCATCAGTCCGGCATCCGTGCCGGTCGTACCGGGTGAAATGGCGGTCACGACCGTCCGTATCCGCAATACCGGCACGGTGGTCGACCAGTTCGCGGTCTCCCTCGTCGGACAACCGGCCGCATGGACGACCGTCATCCCGGCGACGATCTCGCTGTTCCCTGGCGCCGAGGGCACCGTCGACCTCCACGTCGCCCCGCCGCGGGCCCCCGGCGTCGGCTTCGGTCCTGTCCCCTTCGGGGTGAGGGTCGTGGCCTCCGAAGACCAGGACCTCACCGTGGTCGAGGAGGGCGTGGTCGATCTGCGCCCCTTCGTCGATGTCAGCGCCAAACTCACGCCCCGCACGACCGAGAGCAAGCGCAAGTCCCATCATCAGGTCATCGTCGACAACCGAGGGAACTCGACCGTCGAGGCCGAGGTCGAAGCCGGCGACCCGGACGAGCATCTCGCCTTCGAGGTGCGTCCGAGAGTGATCAGCGTCGAAGGCGGGCAGACGGCCAGGGTGAGCATCAACGTCGCCGCCCGCAGCGGGTTCGCTCGCGGTCAGGTCAAGCACCGTCCGTTCCAGGTCTCGGTCAACATGGGCGCCGGTCAACCGCCGATCATGCTCGACGGCGCCATGGTCCAGAAGCCGACGATGCCCAAGTTCATCGCCCCTCTCCTCACGGCGGTCGTGCTCGTCGCCGTGATGGCGGCCGTGTTGCCGGGATTGTTGAAGGAGAAGGGCTCGTCGAGCCTCACCACCGCCGACGCACCGACCACCACCGTCGCCGAAGCTCCTCCTCCTAC
>JBKJLU010000376.1:0-6212 GCA_046596815.1 Acidimicrobiales bacterium
GGCCGCGGCCGCACCCTTGGTGCCCTGCAGGAACACGGCCCGCAGCACGTCGGGTCGGGCCAGCAACTCCGACGTCGGTCCGTCGAAGCGCACCTCGCCCTTCTCCATGAACACGGCCCGCTTGGCCAGCGTCATGGCGACGTTCACCGACTGCTCCACCAGGATGATGGTGGTGCCGGATGCGTGGATGGCCCGGACGATGCCGAGCAGCTGCTCGACGATGACCGGCGCCAAGCCGAGGCTGAGCTCGTCGATCATGAGGAGCTTCGGCTTGGCGATGAAGGCTTGGCTGAGCGTGAGCATCTGCTGCTCGCCGCCCGAGAGGTTGCCGGCCTTTTGGTCCCAGCGCTCACGCAGTACCGGGAAGTATTCGAGGGCCTTCTCTGTGGCCTCCTTCAGGTACTCGGGGTCCTTGTAGAAGAGCCATCCGGCGAGGTTGAGGTTCTCGGCCACGGTGAGGGTCGGGAACACGCCCTTGCCGCCGGGGACGAAGACGATGCCCTTGGCCACCGTGGTGTTGGGGTCGGCCATCGAGATGTCGATGCCGTCGTAGATGATGGCGCCGGCGCCCGGGGCGGCGATGCCGGAGATGGCGTTCAGGAGGGTCGATTTGCCGGCGCCGTTGGTGCCGAGCAGGGCCACGATCTCGCCCTCGTCGACGTGGAAGTCAACGCCGAAGAGCACCTGGGTCTGGCCGTAGCTGACGTCGAGGCCGCGGCACAGGAGGATCTTCGGGTCCCCGGAGAGACGGGCCTTGCGGCTCTCGGCTTGGGCCAGCGAGGACGCCCGGACCTTGGCGATGTCGCTGTCGATGAACTTGGCGCAGGAGTAGAGGATCGACGACCCGATCAGGTACACGGGCAACAGCACCAGGATGCCGTAGCGGATGCCGTACTTGTCGCCTACGGCCCCGATGAAGGGAAGGATCAACAGGCCGAGCAGGCCGAAGATGCCGCCGGCGGCGAAACCGAGAGCCCGGACCTTGGACGGAATGCACAGCGCCAGCACGGCGTAGATGCCGGGGACGAGGATGGCGCCGATGGCCGCTCGCGTGTAGCTGGCAGGGATGGCCACCCAGAGGGTCGGGGCGACCGCCTGGACGGCCAGGAGCGAGGCGATGGCGACGCCGGCGCCGGCGATGACCCGCATGCCCAATGCCGGTCGCTTGTTCAAGGCCTTCTGCAGCAGCGGCGCCCCGAAGACCAGGCCGATCACGGCGAAGGGCTCGTCGAAGGCGAGCACGAGACCGCGGCGGCCGGCATCGAGGTTGAACTCCTCGTCGTAGTACAGGCTGAGGAGCCCGGCGAGACCACCGAGTGAGGCGAAGAAGAACGGCAAAGACAGGTAGAAGCGCCGCAGGCTGCGGACCGCCATGAGCGTCCGCCACGACTCGCTGAAGTTGACCGGCTCCTCCTCCGTCGTGGCCGTCTCCTCATCGGCGCCGAGCGCGCGGCGCTCGTGGGCCCCGCGCACGGGCTCGCGAAGCTTCAGCGCAACAAAGACCAGAACCGCCGTCGGGATGGCGAAGAGCATGAACGGCACGCGCCACGAAAAGCCGAGGTAGGTCACGAGACCACCGGCGATGATCGGCGCGACGAACTGGCCGATGTTGTTGGCCGAACGGTGGAAGGCGAACACTTTGGCCCGGGAACCGACGTCGTAGTAATCCGGGAGCAGGCTGTTGTGGGTCGGCTCGTTCACCGCCTTGCCGAGGCCGGCACCGACCCGGGCGAACGCGAGGAGCACGACCGTCGGAGCCAGACCGGTCAACACCGAGAAGACGGCCCAGACCGTGGCACCGACGGCGGCGATGCGGGTGCGCTTCCCCCGGTCGGCGTAGTAACCGATGGGCAGCGCCAGGAGGATCGCGGCGAGCGCCACCAGGCTCTGGAGCGTCAGCACGCCCTGGAGGTTGAGGCCGAAGTCTCGCTTGATCTCCGGGAGGAGGGTGCTGAACGCCTGGCGGTCGAGTTCGTCGACGGCATTCAGCCCGAAGAGGATCAGGAGCGGCGTCACCACCACGCCGTTGGTGATCCGCTTCAGAGAGAAGCGCCCGTACCGGGCGATGGCCTCCTCCTTCGTCAGCGAGTCACCCGACGCCGCGGCTACGGGTTCGCTCGGGAGGTCCGGCTCGGAGGCCGACGGCTTGTCCTGGACGGCGGTCATACCCTGGTCCTCTCGCGACGACGGCGTGACTCCATCGCTTCGTCGACCTCGTCCGGCGGCGGTGGTTCGTATTCGGCAAAGGAAGCCGCGAGCCCGCTGTCGAGGATGGAGGTCTCGACGATCTCCGGCTGATCTTCCTTGCGCATGTCGGCGACGAGGCTCGACACGGTGATGCCCCGCCGCTTGGCGATGCGGCGCAACAGGTCGTCGCGCACGCTGTAGACGAGGCCGCCGAGTCCGCCCGGCAGGAACAGGAGGATGATCAGCAGGCCGAAGCCGCTGGCCATGAGCCGGACGAGCGGCAAGCGGGTCGCGGGCGAGAAACGGAGGAAGGTTTCGAAGGCGGCGGCGAGCAGCCCCCCGGGAACTGAGCCCAAACCGCCGATGACGACGACGGCGAACAGGCTGATGCTCCCGATCGGCTGCAGGATCGTGTTCGACAGCGTGTGCTGGTGGTACACGTAGGCGCCCCCGGCGAAGGCGGCGATGAAGCCCGACAGGGCGAAAGCGGTGAGGCGGGCCCGAGTCGGGCTGATGCCGAAGGCCTGGGCGGCGCGGGGGTTGTCGCGGGTGGCGATCAGCGTTCGGCCGATGCGGCTCTTGCGCAAGGCGGTCGCTGAGGCGATCACCATGAGCAGCATGATGAGGATCACGTAATAGAAGGCGTGCTCGCTCTCGAGATCGAACTTCTGGAACAGCACCGGCCGCACGACCCGTTCCTGGCCCTTGGGCACCCAGGGAAAGAACTCTGGGTTCAGCAGGTACGAGCCGGTGGCCAGGGCGAAGCCGAGCGTGGCCACGGGGAGGAACGGGCCCTTGATCCGCAGGGCCGGCAGGCCGATCAGTACGGCAACCACGGCCCCGCTGAAGCCGGCTGCGAGAAGCGTCGGAATGAGGTCCCAGCCGTTCAGCGAGAGGCGCCCGGCGACGGCGGCGCCGAAGGCGACGAAGGCCAGTTGGCCGAGGGAGATCTGCCCGGCCCAGCCGGTCAGCACGACCATCGAGATGCAGATCATGCCGAAGATGAGGCCGACGCCGGTGAGGTTCACGCGGCTGGCGTCCCACGTCAGCGGGAGGAAGATCAGGAGCGCGAGCGCCACGCCGCCGAGGGCCTTGAAGCCGAAGCGGACCTCGGGCAGTCGGGCGAGCTCACGGGGGATCGGCCGCACCTCCTTGACGGCGGCCCAGGTCGACACGCCGGTGTCGTCGGCCCGTCCGACCTTGCCCCGTCGCTGCACCAGCAGGGCGATCACCACGATGCCGAAGAGCATGGCGTCGGAGAGCAGCGTACGGCCGGTGGTCCACAGCGTCGCCTGCTCGATGACGCCGAGGAGCACGGCGACGCCGAAGGCGACCGCGAGGTTCTCCATCCGGGCGATGACGGCGGCGGCCAGTCCACGGAAGAGCACGGCCGGGCCGAGCACCGAGCCGATGGTGACGCCGGCGATCGGCGCCCGCAGCAGCACGGCAACACCGGCGAGGCCGCCGGCGATCACCCATACGAGCGTGCTGATCCGCTTGACCGGGATGCCGAGCAGCGAGGCGCGATCGGATGATTCGGCTGAGGCGCGGACGGCGACGCCCACCCGGGTGAAGCGGAAGAAGGCCGCAAGTCCGAAGGCCATCAGCGGGACGATGATGACCACGAGCAGGTGCCCGCCGCGGAACACGATCGGGAACCACTCGACCTGGAAGTCGAAGGGCACGCCGAAGTCCTGGGGAGCGGTGTTGTAGCCGAACAGCGACGGCAGCGCGAGCTGACCCACGGCCAGAATCTGGCTGAGGCCCAGGGTCGCAACGGTGAGGATCAGGCGGGGGGCCTTGGCGAAGCGGCGGATGACCAGCACCTCGGAGAGCCCGCCGATGACGAGGGCGGCCACCAAGCCGAGCCCGAACGCCAGGAAGAAAGGGACGCCAGGACCGACGATGAGCGAGACGCCGAGCACCGAGGCGAGGGCGCCCAGGTCACCGGCGGCGAAGTTGATGATGCGGTTGGCCCGGTAGATGAGCACGATGCCCATCGCCAACAGGGCGTTCAGCGACCCGAGGATGGCGCCGAGCACGAGCACCGCCGGCGGCGTCGGGAACAGCACGCCCACGAAGAGCAGCAGCCCGAGCACGCCGGCAGCCACCAGTTGGCCGAAGCGAACATCAGGGTGCGCCAGTGCCGCGGGTGCCCGTTCGACGATCCGACGAATGGGCTTTGAAACGACTGCGATTGCCATGCACATCCCCCCGGGGATTTCGATGTCTGTGCGACACGATTCGTCACGTGCGGTCCCGGTTCCTGCACGAATTGACCAGCCGGTCAAGATTTCTTCGAAACTGGAAGGAAACGCGATGTTCGCGTCGAATTTCTCTTCACAACACGCTTGTGCGCACTGAGGGGGACGTGTATGACGTTGAAGGACTTCATGGAGCGGTACGGACCGACCGTGGCGGTGATCACACTGCTCGGTGTGCTCGCCGTCCTGCTGCCGGGGAACGCCGGGAACGGCGACTCGAAGGTGGTCAGCACCGCGGGAACGTTCAGTGCCGCCGACGACACGGGCACCAGCGATTCCACGACGGAGGAGACGATCGCCACCGAGGGGACGAGTGAAGTCGCCGCCGCAGATGGCGCCACCAGCACCGCCGGCTCGAAGGCGGGCTCGGTCGGCGGCACCGCCGGCCGGACCGCCGCGGTCCCGGGAGCCAAGTCGACCGGGGGCACGACCGCTGGCGGCACCGCCACGGCGGCCGGTCCCGCAGCGACGCAGGCCGGCGCGACCGCGCCGGCAGCCGCGCCCGCCGGAGTGAAGTTCAACTCCGGACCCAACTGCCGCGAGGGCGACAATCGTCAGAAGTCGTTCTCCTACGCGGCGCCGCCGTGCGTCGAGTTCGCGACGGGCACGCCGAACGGCGGGAGCACCGACAAGGGCGTGACCGCCGACAAGATCCTCGTGCTCCGCTACCGCGCTCCGGAGAACGCGGCCACGAGCGCCGCCCTCACCGGTGCCGGCGCCACCGACAGCCGGGAGAACACCGAGAAGCAGTACCAGGCCTTCACCGAGTTCTTCAATCAGCACTACGAGACCTACGGCCGCGAGATCGTCATGAAGATCTTCGACGGCAGCGGCACCACCGACGAGTCACAGCGCTCGGACGCCATTGCCATGGCCGAGCGGCTCGGCGCCTTCGCCGTCCTGAACGCCGGCACGGTGGGGGCCGAAGAGCTGGCCCGCCGCGGCGTCATCTGCATCTGCACGGTGTCGCTCAGCCGGGCGTTCTACACCGCCCTTCCGCCCTACATCTTCTCGTCGCTGCCGACGTCGGAGACCTACTCCATCCACACGGCCGAGTACATCGGCAAGCGCCTCGCCGGCGACAAGGCCAACCACGCCGGCCAGGCCGGAACGTTCCGAACGAAGGTCCGGGAATTCGGGCACATCTGGTACGAGGGCGAGAACGGCCGCGCCGACCCGATCCGCAAGATCGGCAACGACTTCTTCCAGGAAGAGCTGAAGAAGTACAACGTGACCCTGAAGGCGCAGTTCTCCTACATCTACGACATCGCCAAGGCGCCCGACCAGTCGGACGCCATGATCGCCAAGATGAAGAACGAGGGCGTCACCACGATCGACCTGGCCGTCGACCCCCTCTATCCGATCTTCATCACCCAGGCCGCCAGCAAGGCCGCGTATTACCCCGAGTGGCTGATCCTGGGCACGGCTCTGACCGACACCACGTTCTTCGGGCGGACGTACGACAAGACGCAGATGCAGGCCGCTTTCGGCATCTCCCCGCTCTACGTCTCGTGGGCCGACTTCAAGAGCTCGCCCGGTTGGAAGGAGTACCACATGGGCGACCCGACGGCCAACCAAGGCGATGCCGACGGCAAGGTCGCCGTCAACGTCAACCGCAGTGGTGTCGCCACCCTCTTCTCGGGCATCGAAATGGCGGGCCCCGACCTCGACCAGGACAGTTTCTCCAAGGGCCTCATCGACCTGCCGGCCATCGGCGGAAGCCCGGCCCGACCGCTGATCAAGTACACGCGGCGCGATCCC
>JBKJLU010000073.1:0-2835 GCA_046596815.1 Acidimicrobiales bacterium
TCGCCGGCCTCGGTCATGGCCGCTCCACTTGCGAACCTGCGCCAGAGGATGAACCATGACGATCAGTGACCGTTCACGACACGAGCTCCACCATCGCCTCGACGCCGTCCTGGGCGCCGACGAGGCGGCGACGCTGATGGAGCACCTGCCGCCTGTCGGATGGGCCGACGTCGCCACGAAGCGCGACCTCGAGCATGCCGTTACGACGCTGCGGAGCAACCTGGAGCTGTCCATCGCCGAGCTTCGTTCGGAGATGCGTGTCGGGTTCGCGGAACTGCGCACCGAGCTGCATCAGGGGTTGGCGGCGCAAGGAGGGCAGCTACGGACGATGTTTGTCGGGCTGGTGGGCCTCCTCGCCACGGCGAGCGGTCTCGCCATCGCGCTGTCGAAGCTCCTGTAGCGAGCTCTTCGAGGTCGTCCAGCTCGTCCGTGAACAGGATGAGGACGCTCGTCGGCGGCGGGAGCGGCGGCGGAGGTGGGCGGCGAGGTCCGGGTCTTCGAGGTCGGCGACGAACCGGCGGTGGTCCTCGGCGGAGAGCGCCTTCGCCAAGAGCCGCTGGGGTCCGTCGGGCGGCAGCAGGACAACGGCGTCGCCGAGGTCGAGCACCGTCAATCGTCCTCCCTCGGTGATGCCCCACCGTCGACGGACGGCCGCTGGCACCGACATCTGCCCGCTGCTCGATACGAGGAACTCGGCGGACGCCGCCACAGGATTGCTCCCATTCACTTGGTACGCAGCGAGTTTTACCAAGTGATACATCGCACGGCGGTGGTCGGATCCCACCGAGGCCCGGCTGCGGCATCGGCGTCGTGGCAAGGTGGCGGTCATGGCAGAGTTCGATCTCGTGATCTCGGGCGGTACCGTCGTCGACGGCACAGGCGCCCCGGGACGGACCGCTGATGTGGGCATCGCCGGCGGCAAGGTCGTCGCCGTCGGTCGTGTCGACGGTACGGCCCGACGGGTGATCGAGGCCGACGGGGCGCTGGTGATCCCGGGCTTCGTCGATATCCACTCCCACTACGACGGGCAGGCCACCTGGGACGAGCGGTTGGCGCCATCGTCATGGCACGGCGTGACGACGACCGTGATGGGCAACTGCGGCGTCGGGTTCGCCCCATGCCGGCCCGACGAGCGGGACCGGCTGATCGAGCTGATGGAGGGCGTCGAGGACATCCCCGGCACCGCGCTCCACGAGGGCATCCCGTGGGAATGGGAGAGCTTCCCCGAGTACCTCGACCACCTCGACGGGCGCACGTTCGACATCGACGTCGCCGCCCAGGTTCCGCACGGAGCCGTGCGCCTGTTCGTCATGGGGGAGCGAGGCGCCCGTGGCGAGCTGGCGCGTCCGGAGGACGTGGCCGAGATGGGTCGCCTCGCGCGCGAGGGCATTGACGCCGGCGCCCTCGGATTCACGACCTCGCGCACCACCAACCACCGGACGAGTCGTGGCGAGCCGACGCCGACGCTGCTGGCGTCCGAGGACGAGCTCGTCGGAATCGCACGAGCGGTGGCCGGCGCGGGTGTGTTCGGCGTCGTCTCCGACTTCGCCGACGTCGACATCGAGTTCTCGACGATGCGCCGGATCGTCGAGGAATCGGGCTCGCCGCTGTCGATCTCCGTCGCCGCCGAAGACCACCGGGCGCCCTGGCGGGAGCTGCGGGATCGCATCGCCGACGCGGCCGCCGCCGGACTGCCGATGCGGGGCCAGGTCGGCGCCCGGGCGATCGGCGTCCTGTTGGGCCTGCAGGCATCGCTCACGCCTCTCGCCGTGTCGCGTTCGTACCGGGAGGTGGCGATGTTGCCGCTCGACGAGCGCCTGCGGGCCCTCCTCGATCCTGAGCGGCGGCGCGTGGTGGTGGCGGAGACGGCCGCCAAAGCCGAGGGTCCGTTGACGCGCTTCGACCGGATGTTCGAACTCGGCGACCCGCCCGACTACGAGCCGGATGCGTCGCGCAGCATCGCCGCACGCGCCCGGACCACGGGGCAGGAGCCGGCAGAGCTCGCCTACGACCTGCTCGTCGCCGACGGGGGAACGGGGTTCCTCTACTACCCGTTCCACAACTGGGTCGACGGGAAGCTCGACGACGTGCACGAGATGCTCGGGGACCCGAACCTCGTCCCCGGTCTCTCCGACGGAGGGGCCCACGTCGGCACGATCTGCGACGCCAGTTACCCCACGACGTTGCTGGCCTATTGGGCCCGCGATCGCTCGCCGGGTCTGCCGCTCGAGTGGGTGGTCCAGCGGCAGTGCCGGTCGACCGCCGAGACGGTCGGGTTGCTCGACCGCGGCCTGCTGGCTCCGGGGATGAAAGCCGACGTGCTCGTGGTCGACCACGAGAACCTCCGGCTCCGGGCGCCGTACATGGCGTTCGACCTGCCGGCCGGCGGCAAGCGCCTGTTGCAGCGGGCCGAGGGGTACCTCCACACCTTCGTCAGCGGACACGAGGTGTACGCGAACGGGGAGCCCACCGGCGCGCTCCCGGGACGACTCGTTCGCGGGAAGCGCGGCTCACCCGCGTCTTGACGGGTGGTGGCGGCGGGCCTTCTCGCTCCTCGTCGATGTTCGGATCGTGTCGACTCCCTTGACTATTGCCAAGGCCTGGCAAGTGGCAATAGTGGGCCTCCGATGGCGAGGATGCCGTGCGACTCCTGGAGACGTTCGGAGCGTTGGCGGTCGTGGATGATCTCCGCACGGCGATGCCACAGGAGGCATCGGCACTGCGTACCTTGCTTGCTCAGGTCGGCGCCAGCGGGTTGGCGGCGCAGTCGAGGGGGTCCGGCTACGACCCGGAACCAACGAGGTTGCGGCTGGCCGTCGAGGCGGTGGTCGAACA
>JBKJLU010000130.1:0-15948 GCA_046596815.1 Acidimicrobiales bacterium
GACGGCGCCGAGTTGATAGGCCCAGAACGCGAGATTGCGCGTGGCCGTGATGGTCGCGTCCTTCTGTCGCAACGACCCGGCACCGGCGTTGCGGGGGTTGGCGAAGAGCCGCAGACCCTCGGCCTCTTGTCGCTTGTTCAGCGCCTCGAACTCGGCCGTCGGCAGGTAGACCTCGCCGCGGACCTCGACGACAGACGGCGCCCTCTTCCCTGCCAACTTCCTCGGGATGGCGGCGATGGTGCGGACGTTCGGGGTGACGTCCTCCCCGGTGCGGCCGTCGCCGCGCGTGGCGGCACGAACCAGTTCGCCGTCTTCGTAGAGCAGGGACATGGCGAGTCCGTCGATCTTCAACTCACAGACATAAGCGACGTCGCCGGAGATGAAGCGGTCCATACGTTTGCCCCATGCCGCCAGCTCGTCGAACGAGAAGGCGTTGTCGAGCGACATCATCGCCACCTTGTGTTGCACCGGCGCGAAGTGGGGGCTGGGCGCGCCACCGACCTTCGCCGTCGGCGAGTCGGCCGTGCGCAGATCGGGGTGCTGTTCCTCGATGGCCCGCAACTCGATGACGAGGGCGTCGTAGTCGGCGTCGGGAAGTTCCGGCGCGTCCTGCTCGTGGTACAGCCGGTTGTGGTGCTCGATCAGTGCGCGGAGCTCGTCGGCCCGCTGCGCCGAGTTCTCCTCGATGTTCTCGCCGACCACAGACACGGAGAGGGCCTCAGGCACCGGCCGAGAGTCGAGCGGCGAACGCCTGGTCTTGCGCCCGCTCGGCCAACCGGCGCACGAGACCGTAGATCTGGGCGACCTGCGATTCGCGGTGCAGCGCCAAGCCGCATGCGGGTGTGATGACGGACTGGGTGCGTAGCCGCATCGGATCACAACCGGATCGAGCCAACTCACCCCACAGGCTGTTGAGCTTCCGCCAGTGGAAGTCGTCGCGGTTGCCGAGCGGCTGATCGGTCGGTACCGCACCCCACGCCACCCATCCGCCACGGTCGAGGAACATCGAAAGCCCAACCACTTCTTCCCCGACGGCGGACTCGACCGGGAGCGACAAGAGGTCGGGTCCGGCGTGCAGCACCATCCGCCAGTCGGTCGGGCCGCAGCAGTGGATCCCCGCCATGGAGTCGCTTCCCGCAGCGCCGGCGGCGGCCAACGAACCAGAGAGCAGGTCGATGGTCTCCTCGGTGCCGAGGGGAAAGCTCGGGTCGGGATAGGCGGTGAGGCCAGGCTCGTCGAGCACGAACACGAGTGGCGACCCTGGCCGTGCGCGAGCGACCTCCCGGCGCAGTGCCCGCACCCGGTGGCGGACGACCGTTCCGGCAAGCGAGAACGCTCTGGAAGTCGGCGCGCCGGCCTTGGCCAGGGCCAAGCCGAGGGTCACCGGCCCGGCCATCTGCACCTTGATCGGTCCTTCGTGTCCGATTGCGGCGGCGGCCCGAAGAAAAGCCAACGTGCCGGCCCAGGCTTCGGTGTCGAGAGGGGCGTCGGCCGAGCCAGAACCGAGGCGACGTCGGTCGACGTCGAGCGTCCATCCGTCAGCCCCGACCTGCACTCCGGTCATGCCGACAGCCACCTGGGCGAGCATGCCTTCAGAGCGATGGCGCTGTGGCAATTGTGGCGCCGCCGGCAACTCCGGTTGCAGGTCGAGCGCCACCCTTGCCGCCTTCTCGGCGTCACCATGGGGAAGGCTTCCGATCGCTGACGGCGTGCCGGGGTGCAGCAGGGCCGTCACGACTTCTCCGGTCGTCTCGACCGAGGCTTCCTCGCCACCTTGGCGGACGCGACGGAAACCTTCATCGAGGCCAGAACGGCCTCTCGGCTGGCATCGAGCGCGGCCAGCAGGTCTTCGGCCGGCGCTGACTCCTGTCGCACCGCGAGGCTGTACCGCTTGATCACCTCGAGGTCAACCAGTCGGACCTCCTCAGCCATGCGTGTTCCCCCCATGCTGTTCCACGCTCAACCTATCGACCGCACGGCCAGACTGCACATTTTCGCCGACTCGGTTGGTAGCGGGCGAAAAGGCTCTGCGAGCATGCAGCCGACGATGGACTTCGCCCGCCTCTCCCCGTGGATCGTGCGCGCCGTGTGGGCGATCCTGCCCTTCGCCGCCGGGCCGGCGCTGGCGGCGGCCCTCGACGAGCGGTCGGCGCCGCTGCGCACGGCCGCTTCGGCGTTGTTGTGGGCCGCATGGGCCGTGGCCTTGTGCGCGTCGCTCGTGCTCCATCCGATCGCATTGACCGTCCTGCGAATGATCGCCCCGGCCGCCGTGGCGTCCGCCGGTTGGGCCGCCGCCGAGACGACGGATCTGCTCGGACTCGTCGCCGTGGTGACGTCGCTGGTGGCGGTGACGCTCGTCTTCCTCCCCGAGACGGGCGAGTCGTTCGTCAACGGACCCGCCTATCCCAACGAGCGCCGCTTTCCCCTCCGGGTACCGACGCCCCTGCTGTTCGGCCCACTGCTGTTGGCGTGGGTGGCGACCATCGGCGCGCCGATCGCCGGCGTGCTTCTGGTCTCGGATCGACAGTGGGTGCCCGGCGTCATCGCCGTCGCCGTCGCCGTCGCCGCGGCCGTCGTGCTCGGAAGGGCGGTACACGGCTTGTCCCGACGATGGGTCGTCTTCGTGCCGGCCGGACTCGTCGTGCACGACCCGATGAGCCTCGCCGACCCTGTCCTGTTCCCGAAGCAGATGGTCAGCGCTGTCACCGTTGCGGAGCACGGATCGACGGCGCTCGACCTGACGCAACGAGCCGCCGGACTCACGTTGGAACTCGCACTCAAGGAACCGGCACCCCTCGTCCTCGCCAAGGTCGGCCGGGGGATCGGCCCGACGGTCGATGCCGACCGCGTGCTCTTCACCCCGACCCGTCCCGGACGCGTCCTCGCCGAACTCCGTACTCGGATGGGTGTGGGTTAACGGTTCTCGAGGGAGCGGAGGGCGTCATCGAACGAGGCGACGGGCACGACGGTGACGGAGCGACCGCTCGGTCGGGGGGAGTGGCCCGCCGAGGGAACGACGAAGAAAGTGGCGCCCGCCGACGAAGCCGCCTTCGCCTTCTCGGCCACGAAACTCACCGGAAGGACTCGACCTCCCGGCCCGAGTACCCCGGTGGCGGCCACGACCTGTCCTTGGAGGTCGACGCGCCCCGTGATGTCCGCCAACAGCAGCGCGTAGACGAGGCCCGCAGAAGGACCAAAGAGTTTGCGCTCTCGGTAGGTGACGTCGAGGGCATCGACGTCGAGGCCGGCCTCGCCCGCCACCACCGTCAACGCCAGGCGTCGGCTCTCGGCGAACTGGCGTCGGCCTTCGACTCGTACCTCGGAAACGTCCTCGGATCGCGGCACCGTCGGCTCTCCCCGCACGGCGGCGATGGCGGCGCCGAACAGCGTGGGCTGCGCGAGCGACACGGCCGTGAGCACGTACCGCCCGGTCGGCCGCCTCGTCGCCGTCCCGGTGAGTCGGACGTCGTCGGTGATGTCGATACCGGGCGTCGAGTGCACGACGAGCACACCCGGGTGATAGCCGAAGCCGACGGTGAGGACGACGGAGAGGGCCAGCCCGAGAACGACCCCGAGGGCCCGTCGGCTCATCCTCCAGATCGGCAGTTCCGCCGGCTTCGGCGTGCGGCCGCCTTCAAGGGAAAGGCGCATGAACTCGGCCCCGACGGTTCCACCTCCCTTGGCCGGGAACACCCGCAGCATCGACGGCAGCGCATCCCGCCGATCGACGTCGGGCTGGCGCCCCTGCGGGAGGAGGCGCCACTCCGCTGATCCCTCGGCCCGCAAGCCCCGCACCTTCGTCGCGAACTGCCCGTCGGCGAGTTCCGGATAGAGACCCCGTTGGAAGGACGGCATCAAGGCGGTGAGGTCGAGCAGCGGCTTGCGTCCGAGCACGAACACCGCCGTGTCGGTCATGGCGGTCGCCGTCATCGGCTGGGGGCCGAAGCCCAGGACGGCGACCTCGCCGAGGTGCGACCCCGGTCCGAGCGTGGCCATGTCCTTCCCGTGCCGGGTCAGCCGCACCGATCCGCTGCCGATGGCGAAGAAGAAGTACCCGATGCGGTCTTCGCGACACAGGACGCTGCCCATGGGCACGACGCACTCGTCGCCCGCCCGCCGGAGCTGGCGGATCTCCCTACGGGTGCACGAGGCGAAGGCCGGGTGGGCGGCGAGGCGCTCATGGCCTTGGTCCCAGACCACAGGGTCGATGACGCGTCGGGCGGCGCGCCTCACGCGCGCGATGGCGCGATCGTCCGAGATCTCAGACGGCGATGCCGGCACCGAGCACCCGATCGCCGGCGTACAACGCAACGGTCTGCCCGGGGGCGACGAGGCGCTGGGGCTCGACGAAATGCAGCGTTGCCCCGGCGGCGAAGGTCGCCTCCATCGGAGCACCGTGCGCACTGGTCTGGACGAGCACGACGTCGCCGTCGGACGACGGCTGATCGGTCCAGGTGAGGTCCGACACGACGAGGTCACGGCTCTGCAACTCGTCGTCGGTCCCGGCGACCACCGTCGCCGTGGCCGTGTCGACAGAAAGGGCATAGAGCCGCTCGCGGCTGCCTCCGGTGATGCCTCGACGCTGCCCGACGGTCACCAATTCGACGGCGTCGACGCGGCCGACCTCGGCCCCCGACGTATCGATGACGCGGCCGGGATGCAGCGGTATGCGATCGCCGAGGAACGTCGTGCGGCCGCCGTCGGTGGCGAGGATGAAGCACACGTCCTGGCTGTCGGGCTTGTCGGCGGTGCGCAGACCCGCGGCCGCCGCCCGACGCCGTACCTCGGCCTTGTCCATGTCGCCTACGGGGAGACGCACCGAGGCGAGCTCGCGCTGGGTCAGCATCGACAGCACGTACGACTGGTCCTTGGCCGCGTCGGCGCCGCGCCGCAGTTCCCACCGGTCGCCGACCGGCACGACCCGAGCGTGATGACCGGTGGCCACAGCGTCGAAACCCAACTGCTCGGCCCGTTGCAGAAACCGGTCGAACTTGAGGTGGCGGTTGCACTCGACGCAAGGGTTCGGCGTGCGACCGGCGGCGTGGGCGGCGACGTAAGGCTCGACCACGTGGGTGTCGAAGTCCTCGGTGAAGTTGAAGACGTGGTGGGCGATGCCGAGTTGCTGGGCGACGCGCCGGGCGTCCTCGACGTCGGCCACCGAGCAGCACCCGGAGTCACTGGTCCCACCCCAGAGCTTCATGGTGGCCCCGACGACGGCGTGGCCCTGCTCGAGCAGGAGGGCGGCGGCCACCGACGAGTCGACGCCGCCCGACATGCCCACGAGTACACGGGCCATCTCAGGTGCCCCGCAGCCGGGAAACGACGTCGGGAATCGCCTTCAGCGCAAGATCGATGTCCTCGTCGGTGGTCGTCGACCCGAGCGACAACCGGAGGCTCCCCCGCGCCTCGGCGTCGGGGATGCCCATGGCCGTGAGCACGTGCGAGGGCTCGATGGCCCCGCTGGCGCACGCAGATCCGGCCGAGGCGCAGATGCCGGCCTCGTCGAGCAAGAAGAGCAGTGATTCGCTCTCGATCCCTGCGAAGCGGAGGTGGGCGTTCCCGGCGATTTTCTGCAATCGGTCGCCGGTCTCGAGGGCGTCAGGGATGTTCGTGAGAAGACCGTCGACGAGGCGGTCGCGCAACCCGCCGACGCGGGCCACCGTTGCGGTTCGCTGGGCCACGGTCGCCGTCATCGCCGCCGCCATGGCCACGATGCCGGCCAGGTTGTGGGTGCCACTGCGGCGGTCGGATTCCTGGCCGCCGCCGTGGATGACCGGCGCCAGCGGCGTCCCTTCGCGCACGACCAGGGCGCCGACACCTTTGGGGCCGCCGAACTTGTGCGCGCTGATGGCGACGAGGTCGACGGCGGCCGCCATGGTCGCCACGTCGAGCCACGGGAACGCCTGGACGGCGTCGGTGTGCACGGCCGCATCGGGCACAACCCTCCGCACCTCGTCGATGACGCGCTCGAGCGGCTGGATCATTCCGGTCTCGTTGTTGGCCAGCATCACCGACACCACGGCCACATCGCCGTGGGCGAGCGCTCTCGACAGTGCGTCGAAGTCGACGAGGCCCATCGCGTCGACGGGAACCACCACTCCACCGAAGGCCATGACGGTATGGAGCACGCCGTGGTGCTCGGTCGCCGCACAGACGGCGCGCCCCGCCCGCCGGCCGATCACGCCGGCGATGGCCAGGTTGTCGGATTCCGTTCCGCCCCCGGTGAACACCAACTCCCGGGAACGGCAGCCCAACGCCGCCGCCGCCTCGTCGCGGGCGTCCTCGAGGGCCTCCTTGGCCCGGCGGGCGACGGAGTGCGAACCGGATGGATTCCCGAAATGTTCGCTCAGGTACGGCAACATCGCGGCCACCGCCTCTGGTCGCATCGGTGTCGTTGCTGCATGGTCGAGATACACGGGGCCGACCGTCATCCCGGGGCTTCAAAACCGGTGCCCGGGGCTGGGAATCCGTTGGCCGAGGCTGGTCCGCCGGCTGGTCGTGCAATCGGTGGCGGGGGGAACGGCGCGGTTCGAGCCAGCGGGTCGGCCCACACACTCTCGAAGGCGGGGCGAACCGCTTGGGGCCCGCCGTTGCGCTGCTGGTAGGCCGCAGCCACGCAGGCCAGGAAGACCTCGGCCGGCAGACCGGGAGGTGGCGTCGTGCGCAGGCGCTCGACCAGCGGCGTCGCCAACTGCGCGGCGACGGCGGCGCGAGCGGGCGGGGCGAGGCCGGTGGCGCGGATCAAAAACGATCGCAGCGGCGCGTAGTCGTCGTGGCCGAGTCCCCCGGCATCGAGGGACGCTACGTAGCCCTCGAGTCCGGGCGGCGGGGCAAAGGAAACCGCGCTCGGCGCCTTCGCCCCCGTGCGCTCACGCAACACGATCGTGCCGGCGACGAGATCGCCGAGGCGTTGATTGCGTCGGGTCGCCAACAGGCTGAGGACGCCGACGATTCCGGAGAACAGGAACTTGTCGAAGAGGCCGAGCATCGCCCGGATGGCGGCGTGGCGAAAGCGGATGGGTCCGCCTTCCACGGTCACGACCCGTAGCCCGAGGGCCGCCTTGCCCGGGGTTCGGCCCCGCCACAGGGTCTCGAAGGCCGCCGGGTACCCGAAGATCAGGAGGAACAACAGGACGTAGAGCAGGGCCGTCGAGAGCCCTCCCAGCTCGAGGCCGAGCCCCCTCAAACCGAAGAACCCGAGCAGCACCGCGAACAGGATCACCAGCTCGATGACGGCATCGAGGGTTGCCGCGATCAGGCGCGACGCCATGCCCGCAGTCTCGAACTCGAGGACCACGGCTTCGGGGGTCACGATCCCCGACGAGCCCCGGCCCGACGTCACCAGCATCCCCGTAAGGTACGCCCCAATGGATCTCGACCGGTTTCTGGCGACGAACCAGCCGCTCTGGGACCGGCTCGGCGTGCTTGCCGCCAAGGGTTCGCGCGGCGCCGCTCGCCTCAGCGCCAGCGAGATCGACGAGCTCGTGCGCCTCTATCAGCGGACCTCGAGCCACCTCTCCTACGTGCGCACCTATTACCGCGATCCGGCACTGACCGCACGCCTCACCGGGCTCGTCGCCACCGCCGGATCCATCGTCTACGGCACCCGCCCCAAGTCGTTGCGGGCGTTCGGAAGGTTCTTCACCCGCACCTTTCCCGGAGCGCTCTGGCACAACCGGCGTTTCGTGGGCGTCGCCGCGTTGCTGTTCTACCTGCCGGCCATCGCCATCGGCGCCTGGCTGGCCACCTCTGACAAGGCGGTCGAGGCCGTCGGACCTCCGGCCCTCCGCGAGGCGTATCTGAACGAGGACTTCGAGTCGTACTACTCGTCGCAGCCGGCGTCGGAGTTCGCCGCCCAGGTCACCACCAACAACATCCAGGTCGGGTTCCTGGCCTTCGCTGGCGGGGTCTTCCTGTGCGTGCCGACGGCCTTTCTGTTGGTGTTCAACGGCGCCAACCTCGGGGTGCCAGCGGGTCTGTTCGCGGCGGCCGGACAGAGCGGCAAATTTTTCGGGTTGATCCTCCCCCATGGCCTGCTGGAACTGACCGCCGTGGTCATCGCCGGGAGCGCGGGACTACGCCTCGGTTGGTCGCTGATCGATCCGGGCGACCGACCGCGACGCGTGGCTCTGGTCGAGGAGGGCCGTCGTTCGGTCGTGCTCGTGCTCGGACTGGTGGCGACGTTCCTGGTGGCGGGACTCATCGAAGGCTTCGTGACGGGCTCCCCCCTCCCGACCTTCGCTCGCGTGGGCATCGGCGTCCTGGCCGAGGTCGCCTTCGTGCTGTACGCCGTCGTTCTCGGTCGCGAAGCGGCCGACCGTGGCGTCACCGGCCTGTTCGGCGAGGTCGCCACCTCGCGACCTACAGCCGTCCTGTCGCCTTCACCTTGAGATAGGCGTCAGCGAGCGCCGGCGCCAGCTTCCCTGGCGGAGCGTCGACCACGGTCACCCCGAGTCCGCGCAGGCGCGCCGTCAACAGACGTCGCTCCTCCAGCGCGGCAATGGCGGCCGCCTTGGCATACGACCCGCTCGGATCTTCCGGCGTCGACCTGGCCAGTCGCACCACTTCGGGATCCTGGACGCTGGCCAGCACAACGACGTGGTCGCGGGCGACGAGGGGCAGCGCGGGGAGCAGCGTGTCGGCGACGGCCTGCTCCGCCAGTTCCGTGAAGACGACCAGAAGGGCCCGGCGGCGAAAGCGCGCCCTGGCCTCGACGAAGGCACCTTCGTAGTCGCTCTCGACGAGCTCGGGTTCGAGCTCGTACATCGCTTCGGTGACGCGGTTGAGTTGGGCTCGCGAGTGGCTCGGTGCCACCACCGCCCGCACCTCGCGATCGAAGGCGATGAGGCCGGCGCGATCGCCGAGACGGGTGGCTACGGCCGTCAGCATCATCACCGCGTCCATGGCGTGTTCGACACGCGGCACGTCGGCCACTCGACCGGCCATCACCCGTCCGTTGTCGAGCAGCAGGAGCACCGTCTGGTTGCGCTCGGCCCGGTAGGTGCGGACAATGGGCTTGCCTGCGCGCGCCGTGGCCGACCAGTCGATGCGGCGGAACTCGTCGTCGGGCCCGTACTCCCGCATGGCATCGAACTCGGTACCGCCGCCGCGCCCCTGGGCCGACCGCAGGCCCACGTCGAGGATGCGAGCCTTGTTGATCCGCAACTCGGCTTCGTCCTTCGAGGCGAATGGCGGGTAGATACGCAGCGTGGCCGGGAGGTGCAGCCGATCTTGACGCGATGCGAGGCCCAACGGACCGTCGACCCGCACGACGAGATCGCGGAGCTCGAAGCGTCCACGACGCGAAGGTTGCAGGTCCGTGCCCGTGGTGGCCCGGCCATGGGCAGGAACAGACAACGAGATACGGCGGCGGGCTGCACCGAGCGACGGGGCGAGGTCGTCGGCGAAGGCGATCCGCAGCCGCCGACCCGTCGGGTTGGTCGCCGTCCAGACGATGCGGGCCCGCTGATGCAGCGGGATGACACCGGCCACCGACCGCTCGACGGAAATGGCGTCAGGACGCGGGGCCAACCACCAGTCCGCCAGCGCAGTCAGCAACAGCAACGCGTTCACCACTGCGAGCCCGACGGTGGAGCTCCCGGGAAAGAAGGCCACCGCCAGAGAGACGACGGCGGCCACCAGGGCGAGGCGCCCGGTGGGAACCGGCAGCCAGCGGCCTGTCACGGATTGCCAGCCACGCTCAGCGGGGCACGGGAACGGTCGCCAGGATGCCATCGAGTACCCCATCGGCGGTGCCGCCTTCGAGCTCGACCTCGGGACGCAGCTGCAGACGGTGCCGCATCGTCGCCTTCGACACGGCCTTGACCTCGTCGGGCGTGACGAACTCCTTGCCCGCCAACCAGGCCCAGGCTTTGGCGGCGTGCAGCAATGAGACAGCGCCGCGGGGCGAGACGCCGAGCGACACCGACGGTGACGTTCGCGTAGCCCTGGCCAGACTCACGATGTAGGCCTGCACCTCGGCCTCGCACCGCACCGCCTCGACCTGGGCGCGCGCCGCCGCCAGGTCGGCGATGCCAGCGACAGGACGAACTCCCGCCCTGGCGATGTCGTGGGGATCGAGACCGGCATCATGGCGGGCCAGGATCGACTGCTCCTGATCGGCCGACGGATAGGGCACGATCAGCTTGAACAGGAACCGATCGAGTTGGGCCTCGGGCAGTGGATAGGTGCCTTCGTACTCCACCGGGTTCTGGGTGGCGACAACCAGGAACGGGTCGGGAAGCGGCCGGCGCTCACCCTCGACGGTGATCTGGCGCTCCTCCATGGCTTCGAGAAGCGCCGACTGCGTCTTCGGCGGCGTGCGGTTGATCTCGTCGGCGAGGAGCAGGTTGCAGAAGACCGGCCCGTCACGAAAGCGGAACCCACTCCCCCGCTGTTCGAAGATTGTCTGGCCGATGATGTCCGAAGGCATGAGGTCGGGGGTGAACTGCACCCGTTTGAACTCGAGATCGAGGGCGGCCGCGACCGCCTTCACGAGCAACGTCTTGGCGACGCCGGGGACTCCCTCGAGCAACACGTGACCGCGCACCAAAAGGGCGGCAACGAGTCCGGAAAGGGCGCCCTCCTGGCCGACGACGACCTTGCCGACCTCTTCGCGCAATGCGAGGACGGCGTCCCTCGGGTCGTTGCTCTTCGGAGCTCGCCGCTTTCGCTCGGAGGCGGGCCGGCGGGACGCGTCGTCATCGGGCATGGGTGACCTCGTTTCGTAGGGATTCGACCGAGCAGGCGAGCGCGACCAGCGCGGCATCATCCTGCGGGGGGTGCTCGTCGAGGGCGGTGGCCACGGCCGAGGCGTCGAGCCCGGTGCGGGCGGCCGCCGCGGAGGCGAAGTCGGTGGCGGACGCATCCGGGGGGAGACCCAGTCGCTCGCTGAGCGTGCGTCGAAGCGACGCCTGCATCATCCGGGCGGCGGCGTCGCGGCGGCGTCCTTGCTGCAACAGGTTGCCAACGGCGACCACCAGTTCGGAGCCGGCAATCTGTACGGGTTGCGACTCGTCCACGGGCCGACCGAGCCGGCGGGCCCGCCACAGGGCGAACAGCACGAAGGCGACGAGCAGCTGCCACAGGCCATCCTTGACCCGCCTCGATACGAGGTCGGTCAGCCCCTGTTGTCCACCGCCCAGAGCCGAGGGCTCCACGATGACCACGCTCCCCTCGGGACGAGGCGCCATCAGACTCACGGCCAGCACGGCGTTGTCGGCTCGGTCGAGTTGTTCGTTCACCAGTGGTCCGCCTCCACCAAGGGCGACCACGTTGCCTTCGCCCGAAGGACGGGCGACGAGGAACGCGCCACCGGCAACCGGAAAACAACCCACGGCGTCGTCCGCCACCCGCAATCCTGCAGCGGCCGCCACCTCGATGCGCCGGACGGCGGCCAGCGCCGGAAGGCCGCACTCGGGTTCGAGCCCGTCTTCATCGTTGTTGCCTGCAACCTCCGGGTCGAAGATCCCGGACGAGTTGCGGGCCAGGGTCGGCGAGAAACTCGACGACGGGTCGGCCACGACGAGGGTTCCGCCGTCCTCGACCCAGGCCTCGAGCCGATCGGTCTCGTTCTCGTTCAGGGCATCCTGCAAGAGCACGGCGACCGCGCCGTCGGCCGGGAGACCGCCTCCAATCCGGACGTCGGCGCCGAAGCGCTCGAGCAGGAGCACCAGTGCCTTGGCTCCGAGCGGACCGGTCGAACGCGGGTCGAGCGGCTCGCCATCCGTCCGACCGTTGCGGGAAGCGAGACCGAGCAGCACCACGGCGACGGCGATCAGGATGAATGGAAGGAAGCGCGACAACGAGGACCGGTCGGTACCCGCGCCGGTGCCGGCCGGTGTCGCGAGTGCCGTCATCGACTCGAGTCGCTCAGAACTCGTACTGCCAGATCGTTGAACGAGGACGCCTCGTCCCGACCGGTCGGCTGATTTCCGTACCAGGCACGTTCGAACAGCGCGGTCGCGTCGGTGATGGGACCGGCAACCGTCGGTCGCGCCGCGCCCACGAGCACCCGGTACTCACCCGACGTGGTTCCCGGAATCTCGTCGACGACACCAGCGCGGGCGAGGCTGGCGATCAGCCACCGGTAGCGACATCGCAGTGCATCGCGCCACGCTTCCGCCGCTTCGAAGCGAGCGGCCTCCGCCGCCCAGTCGGCCGCCGGTCGGCGGGCATCGGTCTCGACGGCGTCGGTGCCCGACCCGGCGCGCCGACGGCGATCCCGCTGCAGCCCTCGCACGAGCAGCCATGCGACGACACCAATGACGGCTGCGAGCACGAGCCAGGCGAGTACTGCGCCGCGGCCGCCACTGACGAGGGCGTTCAGGAAGTCGCCGATGCGCCCGCCGATCTCGTCGAGGGCGCGTTGATAGAGCGACTTCGGGGGCTGTCGGAACTCGGGCCGACCGAGGATCTCCTCGGCCCCGTTGCGGATCTCGTCGGCATCCGCCGACGGCGGCGGGAGGGTCTCGGGATCGGCGCTAGCCAGCAGCACTGCGCTCGAGGTCGCGAGCCATCATCTGCAGGTCGAAGCCCTCGTTCCGAATGCGGCCGTCGAAGTAGAGAAGCGTCGCCACGATGGCCACGACGGGGGCACTGACGAGCGACGAGAGGATGCTGCCGATGGCCAGGAAGAGCCAGGCGAACGAACCGCCGAGGATCGTGGCGGCGACGCTGGGGACGCCACCGAGCAGATTGCCCAGGACCACGGCGATGATCCGGGCGAGAACGGCGATGCCGAGCACGGCCCACATGCGCGGACGCAGCAAACGAAACGACCGTCGCATTGCCTGGATGGGACCGATCTCCTCGATCATCACCGCCGGCGTCACCGCCGTGTACAGGGCAAAGGCGAGGAGGCCAGGAACGATGCACAACACGATCCCTACGGCCTCGACGAGGAAGACGAGGATCGATGCGGCCAGCAAGGCCCCGAAGCGCCGGACGGTGATCTTCAACGCGGCCGCCGGGCCCATGACCTCGCCGATGTACGAGGCGGCGACGACGCGGCTGACGGCGCCGGCGATGAACGGACCGGTGAGCAGCGTGAGCAGTCCGGTGATGATCGTGACGCCGGCATTGCCGAAGTCCACGCCGCTGTCGCCGCCCGCCAGGGTCGGGTCGTTCAGAAGGTTCAGGAAACCAATCGACACCTGGTCGCGCACGGCGAAGGCCGAGATGAGCTGCACCGGGATCACGATGGTGGCCACGATGATCAGGATGGTGCGGGCGTTGGCCTTCAGCAGCTTGAACGAGCCGTCGAGCACGTCGCCGACCGACATCGGGTGGAGGGGCAAGGGACCCGTCCGCGCGTTGCCGCCCTTGGGCAGGGGCGAGGCGGGCACACCAGAGAGAGAGGCCGAACCGGGCGCCCCGTAGGCTGGGGCCCAACCGGGAGGCCCCTGCGGAGGCGCCCAACCGCCTGGACCGCCCGCCGACGCAGTCGTCGTTCCGGGATCGATGGGCGCCCACCCCCGGGGCTCGTCAGGATCGGGCACGTCCCCATTGTTCCCTATGGACACCCTCAGCGACGCAGGTCCAGGACGCGCACGTCGCCGCCATCGCGAAGGCGGGACTGCAGCGCCGCATGGTCGAGCACCACGAACTGCGTGACCGAGAGCTGACGATCGAGTTCCCGCAGCAGTCGTCCGGGATGCTCGGGATCGGTCGGGCTGAGGAAGACGATGAGCTCTTCCGACCCGTCGTGGGTCCACAACTCGGCCTGCCACAGGGCGACGCCGGGATGGTCGTCGAGGATGCGGGCGAACGGCGGAAGCGAGTTCACGACCCGGACGCGCGGCGCGGTTCGTCCGCACGACACGCACGCCGTGTCGTCGATGCATCCGAACACCCCAGTTCGGAGGCGCAACAGCACCGAACCCATCCAACCGACGGCGCTCCACACGATCTCGCCATCGGCCCCGGGAGGCACCGACGTCCCCGAGAGTGGATCGATGAGCTCGACCACTTCGGCCGTCGGCCAGGTGTGCACGTCGACACCGTCGCGACACTCGCTCCACAGAGCCCTGACCCCAGGAGGCGCCCACGTCGCCACGACGGCCACCGGCTGTCCGGCCGTGCCGGCCAATTCGGCGAGACGCGAACGGCGGGCGGGGTCGAGGGCTTCGCCGACGGCGACGAGCGTCGACAGTCCCGCGAATGAGAGCCCCGACTGGCGACCGGCCTCGAGGAGGCGGATGAGGTCACCGGAGCGACCGACGAGGACGTTGGGGCGAAGCCTGGCCACCGCGTCTGCGCTGACGTCGGGCCCGAGGAACAGCGATGCCACACCGGCGCGACGCGCCCCGAAGTGGATCTGCCAGAACCCGAGCGTGGGCCCCGGTGGATAGAGGCTCACCAGAACGTCGGTCGGCATGACGCCGGCCATCTCGAGCCCGGCGCGTCCCAGTTCACTGAGGCGTTCGACGTCGTCGGCGGTGTACCCCAGCTGCACGACGTCGGCGTGCCAGTGGATCGGCTTGTACCGGGGCTCGATGATCGTGCGGTTGAAGGCGCCGGTCCGACGGCGGATCCTTGCCCACCACCACTTGGCCCTGAGGGCGCGCTGGGGAGACGAGTTCAGCGATTCCGGGGTCGGGCGGAGCACCAGTTGGGCCGGATCGGCGACGTCCTCGAGGCATGTCAGCGGTAGCTCGGCCAACGCCTGACGTCCAGCAACGGCTCGGCTCCGTAGGACGTCGTGGTGGAATGGCGAGTACGGAGTGACGTGATTGCGGAGGTAGCGAGCGAGCGCTCGATCCTGTCCCATGCGCAGGCGCGCCGGGCGCTCGAACTCTCCGATCACCGCCGAAACGGTAGCCGGGAGGTTCGGTACACAACTTCACCTGACGGGTTGCGTACGGTGGGACCAGTGTTGACGGCACCTTCTCTCCCCCGATGAGCCAACTCCGCCTCGATCCCCTGACCAGCCGATGGGTCGTGATCAGCGCCGACCGTGCGGATCGACCGCAGCCGTTCGCCTCCCGGCGGCCCGCCCAGGAGGATCCTGAGGCTCCGTGCCCCTTCTGTCCTGGCAACGAGGAGGCCACGCCCCCGGCCCTCGAGACCTACGGACCCCAGGGCGAGTGGCTCGTGCGGGTCGTGCCCAACCTGTATCCAGCATTCTCGGGTCGAGAGCCGATGTCGGTCACCAATATTGGCCCGATGTTCACCCAGGCCCCGGCCAGTGGCATCCACGAGGTCGTCGTCTTCTCGCCCGGGCACGACATCGGCTGGGCCGACCTCACCGATCCGCAGGCCGGCCTCGTCATGGCCGCCATTCGCGATCGCATCGAAGAGCACTCCACCGTGGCCGGCATCCGCTACAGCCAGTTCATCGCCAACTCCGGACGGGAAGCGGGTGCGTCCCTCGACCATCCACACGGCCAGTTGATGGGCATGCCGTTCGTCCCGGGCGAACTGGTCGACGAGCAGGCCGGCTTCGACCGCTTCCAGGGGGCATGCCTGCTGTGCACCACCCTCGAGGCCGAAGAGGAAGCGGGCCATCGCATCGTCGCCGCCAACGAACGCGTCGTGATCGTGTGCCCGTTCTGGAGCGGCACCCCCTACGAAATGCTCGTTCTCCCCCGCAACCACCAGCCGTTCGTGCACCGCGCCCAGCCCGCAGACCTGGCGTCGGTCGGACGGGGCATACGCGACGTGCTCGGTCGTCTGCGGCGCACCGTCGGCGACGTGGCCTACAACGTCGTCCTGCACTACTCGCCCTTCAAGGCGTCGGCCGACTTCCACTGGCACATCCACCTGCTGCCGAAGGTCACGACCATCGCCGGGTTCGAGCTCGGCACCGGGGTCTTCATCAACGTGCTGCCGCCCGAGTACGCGGCAGCCGAGCTTCGGGCGGCGGTCGCCAGCGCATGAGCCGCATCCGGGTCTCGACCGTCATCGACGCCACCCCCACCCAGGTATGGGACGACGTGAAGGACATCG
>JBKJLU010000165.1:0-4914 GCA_046596815.1 Acidimicrobiales bacterium
GATGCGGGTGGCCCCGTTGGCCTCGGTGAAGTCGTCGAGCGGCCACATGGTGTTGAGCACGACCTCGCCGTGGGGAACGGGAAGCGGATAGATCGAGTCGTCGTGGTGCAGCACCTGGGCGCGTTCGCCCGGCCCGATCTCGATGCCGGTCGGCGCACTGAGTTGGTAGTGGGTGAGGAACCGGTCGAGCACGCCGAGCAACAACGGGTGGGTGGCCGGCCCGTCGAAGCAGCGCGTCTTGGCGAACAGGGCGTACACCCGCCGCGTGGCGTGGCCCTCGAAGTCGTTACGCCCTACCGGTGTGGTGTCGAGCACCCGGGTCAGGTCGGCTCTGGCCTCGGCCACCTGGTCGGCAGACAGGACATCTTCGACGAGGGCGTACCCGTCATCATGCAGTCCGGCGAGCACAGCATCGACGTCCGGAGCTTTCGGGGTGATCACCACGGGGGCAGCCTGCCATCTCCAATAGCGTCACCGCGATGCCGCCGGTGTTGCTGCCCCGCCCCCGACACGCCTTCTGGTCCGGGGCGCTCGTTGATTCGAGCCCTTTCACCATCTCTCTGGGTGGATCGCTTCCGCCGCAGGGATACCGGCTGGCCATCCGGCACGACGAGGTCGAGATCACGGCCGCCGATGCGGCGGGGGCGTTCTACGCGGAGACGACCCTCGAGCAACTCCGAAGGAGCTCGCCCGTCGGCCGACTCCCCGAGGGGGTCGTCGAGGATTGGCCCGATATTGCCGTGCGGGGCGTGTTGCTCGACGTCTCGCGCGACAAGGTGCCCACGGTCGGCACCCTCGAGGCCCTCATCGACCGCCTGGCTTCGTGGAAGGTCAACCACGTCGAGCTCTACATGGAACACACCTTCGCCTACGAAGGTCACGACGTCGTGTGGGCCGACGCATCGCCCTACACGCCCGCGGACATCGTCCGCCTCGATCAGTTCTGCCGCGACCGTCACGTCGAGCTGACGCCGAACCAGAACGGCCTCGGCCATTTCGAACGTTGGCTGCGACACGATCCCTATCGGTCGATGGCGATCACCCCGGACGGACGGATCGACGGTCGCGGCCGCCGCCGCCCGCCGACCACACTCGAGCCGACCGACCCGCGCACCATCGAATTGGTGTCCTCCCTTCTGGCCGAGTTGTCGTCGTCGTTCTCCAGCCGCCGGGTGCACGTCGGCCTCGACGAGCCGTGGGAGTTGCCAGACGAGCGCTTCGCCGACTACCTGTCGTATGTCCGAGCGTTGCGGTCGAGACCTGAACTCGACGGACGCCAGATGCTGATGTGGGGCGACATCGTTGCGTCGCATCCCGAGCAACTGGTCGACCTGCCGGATGGGGTCACGGTGTGCGAGTGGGGATACGAGGCCTCGTCGCCGTTCGCCGAACGGGCCGCCCTCCTCGCTGCATCGGGACGTCCGTTCTGGCTGTGCCCGGGCACGTCGAGCTGGAACTCTCTCGTCGGCCGGACCACGAACATGATCGAGAACTGCCGCCGCGCCGCCGGGGTGGCGCTCGACACCGGCGCCGAGGGCTATCTCGTGACCGATTGGGGCGACAACGGTCACCTGCAGTACCTGCCCGCGAGCGAGCCCGGCTTCGCGTATGCGGCCGGCGTCAGCTGGTGCGCGTCGACGAACGGCGACATGGATCTCTCCAAGGTCTTGTCGACCCATGCGTTCGACGATGAGACCGGCGAACTCGCCCATGCCCTGCTCGCCCTCGGCGACGCTCACCTCCTGGTGGCGCCCCAGGTGCCGAACGCCTCGATACTCGTGCTGCAGCTCCTCTCGCCCCGGTTCCGCATGGGCGAGGGCTTCACCGCCGGATTGACGGTGGGCGATCTCGATCGCGTCGGAGGCGTCATCGCCGACGCCCGCGCCCGGCTGGCGCGGAGTCGGCCCGGTCGAGCCGACGGGGCACTCGTCGTCGCCGAACTCGACGCATCGGCCCGGCTCCTCGACCTGTTGGTCGGCGACGCCCAGGCCCGTCTCCTCGGCGGCGGCACCATCGAAGCGGTGCCTGCATCGACCCGAGCTGTCCTCGCTGCCGAACTCGACGAGCTCATGGCCGAGCACCGCGAGCTCTGGATGGCCCGCAACCGACCCGGCGGTCTCGACGACAGCTGCGGTCGTCTCTCGGCATTGGCCGCCGTCTACCGAAACTGAGGCGGAACATGCCGACGCCGACGAATGCGCAGCGTCGGTTTCACCGGCAACGCCCGATCCGATGACCATGGCGCCACCGGGGCCTGGCAGAGGCTGGCCAGCGAGAGCAGCACGCTGTCGTAGTTGACCCGCCATCCGGCAAAGTCCTTCCACGCCTGTTCCCGGTCGGCCTGAATCGGCGTGCCGACCTCCTCGAGGAGTTCGAGGGCATGGTCGAACTCGTCCCTGGCGATCGACACCGGGTCGTCCGGGCGAGGATCGGGGTCGTAGGCGATGTCGAAGAAGTCGGAGATGCGCCGCAGGCACAATGTTCCCGACCGGATGCAAAGGGCGGCGTGGGGATCGTCGGGGAGGTCGAGCACCGACTGGCTCAGCGACGCGGCGTCGAGCAGCGCGCCGGCTGCGGTGATCCACGAACGTTCGGGGAGCGGCGAACGGAAGAAGGCCAGAGAACCGAGCGAGGTGTGGCTCTCCTCGATGTCGGCGAACCACAGCTCGGCCTGCTGGAACAGCTCGTCAGCCCGGTCGAGCATGCCGATCTGCTGATAGCGGATGAGCATGGTCACGGCCCATGGCGGCGAACCGGCCCGCACCTCGAGCAACGACACCAGGGTCTCCCGCCGCGTGAAGGCGCCGTAGATGGTCGGCAGGTAGGTGATGAGGAGCGCCAACAGAGAGACGCCGATGGCGGCGGCGATGAACGACAGGATTTCCTGCGCCCAGCCCACGGGTTCGGCGAAGCCGAGAGTGAGCAGCGACGACCCGGCGATGGTCATCGCCTCGTCCGGTGACAGGTTGCCAACGGCGCCGAACATGAGGGAGAAGGCGAGCAACATCAGCGTCAGCCAGAGCGCCGGGAGCATGAGCAGGCTGGTCGGGGCGTAGTAGGCCAGCCTCCGGTCGAGTCCTTCGTAGCCGTGCGACCGCCGGGCCGACAGGGTGAACAGCCACCGGAGGATCACGAAGACGGTGCGGGAGAGCAGGACAGGGACGGCTCGGGGCACGACGAAGGTCCGCACGGCCGACGCTGACGTACCCAATGCGATGCAGAGACCGGCGGCAAACAGGGCGATGCGTGCGATGGGCACGCGGTCATCTTGACGCGTAGGGTTCTCTTGACCGCTCAGTCAAGTAATCGGAGGGACGTCCGGGTATGACCGTGACCGTTGACGATCAAGATCTCGATACCCAGGACTCGCCGGAGTTGGCGGCATTCCGCCAGACGTGCCGGGAATTCCTGGCGGCCAGTGCCCGCAAACGCCGGCAACGTCCTGCCCAAGGGGAAGCCGGAGAGGCGGCCGAGGAAGAGCCCCAAAGTGACGGCCTCGAGATGGGCGACGTCGGTGCCAACAAGGCATTCCAGGCCAAGTTGTACGACGCCGGTCTGGCCGGGATCACCTGGCCGAAAGAGGTTGGTGGCCAGGGTCTGAGCAACGACCACCAGCGGGTCTTCAACGAAGAGGCCGCCGACTACGAACTGGCGACCGGGATCTACACGATCGGCCTCGGCATGGTCATCCCCACGATCGTCGAGCACGGGACGGACGAGCAGAAGGAGCGTTTCGTCCGCAAGGCGCTGCGGGGTGAGGAGATCTGGTCGCAGCTCTTCTCCGAGCCCGGAGCCGGGAGCGACGTCGCCTCATTGCAGATGAGGGCCGAGCGCGACGGCGACGAATTCGTTCTCAACGGCCAGAAGGTGTGGACGACGGGCGCCCAGTACTCCGATTTCGGCGCCGTGATCGCCAGGACCAACCCGGACAACCCCAAACACCGGGGCATCACGATGTTCATCATCGACTTCAAGGCCCCGGGCGTCGAGATCCGTCCGCTGCGCCAGATGAACGGCGGATCCGGGTTCAACGAGGTCTTCTTCACCGACACCCGGGTGCCGGCCACCAACGTCATCGGCCAGGTCGATGACGGGTGGCGGTGCGCCATCGCCATGTTGGCCAACGAGCGCGTGGCCATCGGCTCCGGCGGCGGCGGGGCCAGGCGTGGGTCGGGCGGCGGCATCGACGCCATGGTGAAGATGGCACGCGATCGCGGTCTCATCGACGATCTGGTCATTCGCCAAGCATTGGTCGACGTCTACATCCGTCAGCGGATCATGGGCTTCATCGGACAGCGCACCCGCGCCGCCTTGAAGTCGGGCAAGGCACCCGGTCCCGAGGGGTCGATCGCCAAGTTGGCGGGCGCCCTCCTGGCGCGGCGCGCCTCCGATCTCGGGATCGCCATCGCCGGCGCCTCTGGTCAGGCCTGGCTGCCCGACGACCGGAAGGGTCCCCGGTGGGCGGCCATGGTGCTGTCAGCGCCGGCCTCCCGCATCGCCGGAGGCACCGACGAGGTGCAGCGAAACATCATCGGCGAGCGGGTGCTGGCGCTGCCCAAGGAGCCGCAGGTCGACCGTGACCAGCCGTTCCGCGAGCTCAAGGTCGGCACCCAGACGGGCTGACCCAGTTGGCAGAGCGAATGAACGTTCGCTACGGTGTTGCTAACTACAGCAAGCAGTCGCACTCCGCTGAGATCTGTTCTCGGCTCTGAGGGTGCGGCGCCCGCCTCGCTGGGCCCCTTGGCTCCGAGGCTCGATGCTCCCGCTGCGTCCCCACTCCTTTCGTCGGGCCGCCCCATGTGCGGAGTGTCGCCGAGAAGGGAGCAAGCATGCAGCACTCCATCCATACCGCCGCGCGCCACCGCCGACGTCAGACGATCCGCCGGTTCGGACGTCGAGGACGCACAGCGGCAC
>JBKJLU010000241.1:0-2620 GCA_046596815.1 Acidimicrobiales bacterium
CATTTGCGGTCGTCCACCCCGTCTGGACATCGCCCTCCACGTCGATCATGACCACGAGACGGGCGTCGTCCGAGGCTTGACCTGTTTCAGGTGCAATAACGCCCTCGGAGACTTCAACGATGATCCCGCCCTTCTCGCAAGTGCGGCGGCGTACCTCGACCGCCACGATCCCGAGGTCCAGGAACTCACCTCGATGGTCAAGGCACGAGCCCGCTCACTTGTCGCCGTGGGGCCGTCCACCCTGTTCTGACCCTTATCCAGCGCAGGATCGGGAAGGACGGCACCAGATGCAAACCTTCGTCCCCTTCCCCGACCTGGTGAGCACCGCTGCTGTGCTCGACAGTGCACGCCTCGGCAAGCAGCGCGTCGAAGCGCTGCAGATCGTGCGGGCGTTGACGTGGCCGACCTACGGGTGGAAGCACCACCCGGCCACCGTGATGTGGCAGGGCCACGAAGCGGCATTAGGCCTATACGCCGTCGTCATCTGTCGGGAGTGGATCGGGCGGGGCTTCGCCGACACGTGCGACGCCAAGGTCCGCGTCGATCTGGCCGCTGCCGGTTTTTCCGACCTTCCCGCAACCCAGGAGGAGGCGACGATGCCGCCCTGGTGGGGGAACGACGCCGTGCACCGCAGTCATCGCAGCGCCCTCGTCCGAAAGGACCCCGCCTTCTACCGGTCGAGGTTCGAGGACGGCCTACCCGACGACCTCGACTACGTCTGGCCGACGGCAGCGAAGAAGTAGCGTCCCGCTCCGATGACCCTGCCCCTCTTCACACCAGGCGAGGACCCGGGGCCGAGCTTCTCGGCCCTGCTCCGGCGTCTCGACGGGCCGCCGGCGACGTTGCCAAGCGCCGCCGAGCGCGACCCTGCCTTCGCCATCACCCACGGCACGACGATCGTCGCCCTGCGTTACCAGGACGGTGTTGTCATGGCCGGCGACCGCCGGGCCACCGCCGGAAGCTCGATCGCCCATCGGGCGATGGACAAGGTGCATCCGGCCGATCGCTTCTCGGGCGTGGCCATCGCCGGCGCCGCCGGATTCGCGCTCGAGATGGTGAAGTCGTTCCAGCTCGAACTCGAGCACTACGAGAAGTTGAGCGGCAACGTGCTGAGTCTCGAGGGCAAGGCGAACATGCTGGGCAGCATGGTGCGCAGCAACCTCCCGATGGCCATGCAGGGCATGGTCGTGGTGCCGTTGTTCGCCGGATTCGACACCCGCCGCAAGGTGGGTCGCATCTTCACCTACGACGCCACGGGCGGTCGCTACGAAGAGACCGAGTTCCACGCCGACGGCAGTGGCGGGCGTGATGCCCGCACCACCATCAAACTCGGATGGACCGAGGGTCTCGACCGCCCCGCGGCCATCGAGCTCGCCGTGCAGGGGCTCTACGAAGCAGCCGACGAGGACAGCGCCACCGGCGGCCCTGACGCCGTGCGCGGCATCTACCCGACGGTCGCCACCATCACCACGGCCGGGTACGAGGAAGCGCCCGAGGCCGAGGTGTCCGAACGCTTCGCCGCCCTCATCCAGCGCAAGAGCGACCAGGGGCTGAGCCGGTGAGTATGCCGTTCTACGTGAGTCCCGAGCAGATGATCGCCGACAAGGCGAAGTTTGCTCGCACCAACATCGCCCGCGGTCGCGCCCTCGTGGCCCTGCAGTACGAGGGCGGGATCCTGCTCGTGGCCGAGAACCCCAGCGCCACGCTGCGCAAGGTCAGCGAGATCTACGACCGCATCGCCTTCGCCGGGGTCGGCAAGTACAACGAGTACGACCAGCTTCGCCAGGCGGGCGTCCGCTACGCCGACGTCGAAGGCTTCCGCTACAGCCGTGAGGATGTGCACGCCAAGTCGCTGGCCAACTCCTACGCGCAACTCCTCGGCCAGTCGTTCACCCACGACATGAAGCCCATGGAGGTCGAGATCCTCGTCGCCGAGGCGGGCTACGACCCGGCCGACGACGAGCTCTACCACGTGCTCTACGACGGCGTCATCCTCGACGAAGACCGCTTCACCGTGTTGCCCGGTGACAACGAGCCCATCAGCGAGCGGCTGAAGGAGGGGTGGGCCGAAGGGCTCGCCCTCACTGCGGCCGTCAAGGTCGCCGTCGGCGCCATCTCCGGCCCCGACCGCACCCTCGCCGCCGGCGACCTCGAGGGCGCCGTGCTCGAGCGTCACGCCAAGCGCCGGGCGTTCCGCCGTCTCGACGAGGAAGAGCTCGCCGGCCTCCTGGCCTGACCCACTTCTGGCCAGACCCGCTTTCAGAGGGTCAGGACGCGCGACAGGGAACTGGCCACGGCGACGAAGATGATGGCGAGGATGGCGAGCCAGGCCGGGATGCCGGCGATCCGGCGTCCCCGTTCGGGGTCGACATCCACATCGACGAAGGCCTCTTCCACCTCGTCGGCCAGCAGGAGCTGGCGGGCCAGGGCCATGTCCTCGGCATCGACGAATACGAGCACATCACCGAACGGATAGGGCCCGTCGACGGCCCCGCGGAGCGATGTCACGATGCCTTCGGAACCGAGGCGGGCGGCGATCACCCGGGCCTGGAAGGCGCCACCCACGGTCAGCAGGTGCACCATGCGAAGGGAAGGCACGCCAGCAACGGTACCTTGGGGT
>JBKJLU010000046.1:0-3236 GCA_046596815.1 Acidimicrobiales bacterium
CGGCGCTTCGTGGCGAGCCGGGTCGCACGGGATCGTGACCAGGATGGCGTCGAGGGCCTTCTCCAGGTGGCTGCGCGGCACCGTGCGTCCAGGCCCCCGATCATCGAGGACGGTGCGGACGACGGTGATGCCGGTGCGGCCCTGGCGCGCCCGTGAGAGGTGGACCCGGCGCATCCGTTCCAGGGTGGTGTTGCCCTCGAGGATCAGGTCCTCCACGGCGGCACCGAGGCGGCGGACCGAACTGACCTTCCCCAGGTCGACCACCGTCTGTTCGATCGAGGTGCACGGGAGGCCCGACACCAGCACGACGCTCGGGAACTGGCGGGTCTGGTGCACCACGGCGATCGGGTTGTCGAGCCGGGCGCCGTGGGGGACGGTGATGTCGAACCGGTTTCTCGGGTATCCGGTCATGCCGTGGAGGGCGGCGGCCGACCGGTGCGAAACGACCGCCCCCTCGCCGGCGGCCAACAAGGCGATCCACAGGCTGCCGACGAAGGACGCCCGCCGGCCCGGGAAACGCAACACTCCCGGCGCCGGCCGGTCCCACACGCCAGACCGCAGCCGCCTCCGGATGAGGGCGGCATCACCCCCGGCGGCCTTCACCTGACGGTCCGCAAAGGCTCCCGCCTGCCGCGACGCCATCGCCGCCATGGCCACGTCCACCGGATTGATCACAACCACTCCCGCGAGCTCGTCGAACTCCAGCGGGGGAAGTGCTGTCCTCCCAACCTCTCATGCCGCCAGGGCCGACCGCAACCCCCCGCTGCGGGGTTTTGGAGGGTGGGCGCGCACGATCCGTGCGTCCTCACCCTCCAAAACCCGCAAGCCGTACCTAGGGGCGGATGCCGAAACGGTCGAGGATGGCGGCGGCGTCGGGGGTGACGGTGGAGAAGGCGTCGATGACGTCGCGGGTGGAGGTGACCCGGTAGGCCTGGCGGGCCACCAGTTGGCGCAGGGCGCAGTCGGCGAGGTCACCGGATCCGAGGGCGGCGACGGCTTGGCCTCCCTGGGTGTAGACGGAGCGGTAGTAGCTGGATTGGTGGGACTCCCAGAACGTCATCGGCTCGCCCGCCCGGCCCTTCCCGTCGGCCGGGATCGCCTTGGCCTTCAACTCGGCCAGCGTGTTCTCGTAGCGGGCCTCGGCGAAGGTGGCAAGGCCCTCGTCGATCCACGGTGACGCTCCCTGGTTCGAGGCGACCAACCCGTAGAACCACATGTGGGCGACCTCGTGGGACGTGGTGCGGCCGAGCGTGCCAGGACCCTGCATCACGTGCATCGGATACTCGATGCCGCCGCTCAACTCGGGGGTCACGGCCAGCGAGTAGGAGGGCCATGGATACGGCCCGTATCGGCGGTTGAAGTCGTTGAGAACGGCGATGACCTTGTCGAGGTAGGGACCAGGGGCGTCGCCGACCCGCCGGTCGACGCCCACGGTGACCTCGACGTCGCCCTCGGCTCTCCCCGCGGCCACCTTGAAGTCACCGATCGAGGCGGCCCAGTCGGGGACGCCGGAGGCGATCCAGTGCCCCGGCTTGTCGGAGACGCCGGTGGCCATCACGGCCAAGCCGGCGGGCACGGCGATGGTCACGTCGAAGTCGGCGGGCAACGACAACGAGGCTTCGGCGAAGGCCGAGGTCGGCGGCTCGGTGGCCCACCCGAGGCCGGGATGCCAGGCCAGGATCGGAAAGAACGACCCGAGACGGACGGCGTCGCCGATGCGCGAGATGCGATCGCTGTTGGCCGTGGTCGGGAGACGCAACTGCCAGGTCAGGTCGACCTCGACCGTCTCCCCCGCGGGAATCGTGCGCATCAGCACCAACGTCGTCGGGTCGGTCTGCTTGGCGCCGTCGAGCCCGACGTCGATCCCCCCGCCGGCCCTGGTGGTGCGGGGCGAGTTGGCCCAGAGCCGGAAGACCATGCGGTCGGTGTCGATGTCCGGGGTGAACCGCACGGTCTGCGAGCCGACGACCACGCCCTCGTCGAGGCGCACGTCGAGCGCGAGCTTGTAGGTCGGACGGTCGGTGCGGGGCGCCGGGCGGGCGGGCACGGCGGGACACGACGCCGCCGCGGGTTGCGCGGGCGACGGCGTGATCTGTGCCGGCCCCGTGACCTGGGGCGTGCTCCGGGGGACGGTCGGCGCCGGCGGAGGCGCGGCCGTCGACGACACCGTCGTCGACGACGCCGCCGTGGTGGCGGTCGCTTCGGTCGACGCGCTCGACTCGCTCGTGCCGGTCGTCGGGGAGGGTGCGGACGACGAGGGCGAAGGTCCGTCGCCGTCCGAGGCGCACGACGAAGCGACGAGCAGCCAGGACACACCGAGGGCGAAGACCCGAAGACGGCGCGTCATCCCCTCAGCATGCCCGCGGGTCTCGATCCCCCAAGGTCACCCCCGGGAGCCGAGGAAGGCCCGTTCTTCGAACTACCAGTCGCCCCCGCCCGAGTCGCCACCCCCGAAATCGCCGCCACCACCCCCGCCGAAGTCGCCTCCGCCGCCGCCCCAGTCGCCGCCACTCGAGCCCCCACTCCAGCCGCTGTCGTTCACGTCCGCAGGGCGGTCATGGCCGCCGCCGCCCCAACCGAAGCCGCCGCCCCAACCCCCGCCACCGAGCATCGATCCGAGCAGCAGGCCGGTGAACATGCCGTTGCCGCCGTAATACCCGCCGCCACCCCAGCCGCCGCCGTAGCCCCCGTACCCGGCGTAGACCGGTTGGCGGGAATCGTCGAGCTCGACCGCCGGTTCTCCGTAGGGCCCTGGCCGCTGCAACTCCTCCGGGGGCGCCGGCATCTCGTGGCCCCGAATGGAGGCGCGGGCCCTGGCCATGGCGTACTGGGCCTCGGCCATACCCCGGCGCACGCGAGGCGGATCGTCGGGAGAGTCGATCGAGTCGATGGCCGCTTGCGCCCACTTGAACCGGGCCACGCCGGCCTCGTAGTCGTCCCTGGCCTCGGGCTTGACCGCGACCTCGGGCTCGAGGCGCAACACGTCGTCGGCCAGCACGGCCAACTCGGACCGCAGATCCTCTTGCTCGCCCAGCAGCACCTGACGACGTTCGGCGTCCTTCTTCTTCTTGCGCCGGAACAGGTACACGCCTCCGCCGGCTATGCCTGCGAGCAGCAGCCCGCCGACCAGCGGATTCGACTCCTCCTGCTCGAGCGGCTGGCCGCCACCAGAGCCGCCCGCGCTCGAGCCGCCCTGCGCTTGTGCCTGACCGACCTGCTCGAATTCGTCAAGCAGG
>JBKJLU010000205.1:0-8897 GCA_046596815.1 Acidimicrobiales bacterium
ACCGGGCGCCATGACGGTGCTGACGGGCGGACCGGGCTCCGGCAAGTCGACCGTGGCTGCCTTGGCCGCCGGACTGCTGCCTCCGACCGAGGGCGACGTTCGACTCGATGGTGTCGACGTGCGATCGATCGATCCGGCCGACATGCACAAAGCCGTGCACCTGGTGAGCGAGGAGCCGTTTCTCTTTGCTCGCACTGTTCGGGAGAACCTGACCGTCGGGGCGCTCGCGGGGGCGCTCGACCCCCACGTGTGTATCGACGACGACGTGCTGTGGGCCGCGCTTGTCGCCGCCGGCGCGGCCGACGTCGTCGATCAACTGGCCGACGGACTCGACGAGCGGCTGGGCGATCGCGGGATGACCCTGTCCGGAGGGCAGCGCCAACGACTGGCCTTGGCGCGAGCCCTCGTGGTTCCGCCTCGGGTGCTCGTCCTCGACGACGCGCTCTCGGCGGTGAACCCGGCGCGGGAGGTCGAAATCCTCCGCTCCATCCGGTCGCATGCGCCGGCGACCGCAGTGTTGTGCATCACCCGCCGCCCCGGTCCGAAGTCGCTGGCCGACGACGTCGTCGAACTCCCACCGGCGGGTTCGCATCGCCGCATCGCGTCGCCCGGCGAACTCGAGGCGCCCGAAGTCAGCGTCTTCGCCAGCCTGTCGAAGGCCACGCCCTACGACCCCCGGTTGTTCGAGATCATCCAAGGCATCACCATGAGCGGTGATCGACCCGAGTTCCCCGACGAGGCCGCGACCCGCATCGATGAGTCGCCGGGTCTGCGCAACATGCTGCGGCCCCAACGCCGACGGGTGGTGCAGGCAGTCGCCGCATTGCTCGTCCTCACGGCGGTCGCCCTCGTGCCCGAGTTCGTGTTCGGCGAGGCGGCCGACTTCGTCCGAGCCGGAAACACCCGGGCCACCGACCTCCTGGCCCTCGGACTCGTCGGGGTCGCCTTCGTCGTCGGCGCCGGCCAGTTCGTGTTCCGCATCACGAGCGCCAAGGTGAACCAGGGAGTGCTCTACGGCTTGCGGCGTCGGGTGTTCGAGCGGCTGAGCCATCTTGGCGTCGAGTACTACGACCGCGAGCTTCCCGGTCAGGTGTCGGCCAAGGTGGTCCACGACATCGATCAGATCTCCCGTTTCCTCGGATCGGGATTCGGTGAGCCCGGCATGTATCAGCTCGTCTCGAACGTCGCCCTCTTCCTCGGCTCGATGGGCATCATCACCCTGCTGAGCCCGGCCGTAGCTCTCGTGGTGCTTCCGTTCGCATTGGTCGTGCTGGCGGTGACGTGGGGGCAGATCGGCATCGCCGACCGGGCCTTCGCCGCGAGTCGATCGAGACTCGGTGACGTGGTGTCGCGGCTGCAAGAAGACTTTGCCGGCCGTTACGTCATCAAGGCGTTCGGCGCGGAACGACGGGCGGCGCTCGACTTCGAGACCGATGCCCGGGCTCTGCGCCAAGCTCGGAAACGAGCGGCCACCGTCTCCAACTCCTACATCGCCGTCATCCAACTGATGCTGGCGTTGGCGGCGGCGACCATCTATCTGCGGGCCGGGAACCTGGCGTTGGCTGGTGCCCTCACCGTCGGCACCGTCGTCTCGTTGCGGCTCTATCTCGATTCCGCGCTTCGCCCGATCCGGCTGCTGGGTCGCCTGTGGCAGCAGTACGTCCAGGCCCGGGTGTCCTTTCGCCAACTCTCCCTGCCCTTTGCCGTCCCGGTCTTGCCGAGGGAGGCGACGGAGCCCCTCGGTTGTCCGCAACTCTCGGGGGCGCTGACGTTCGACGCGGTGTCGTTCGTCTATCCGGGAACCGTGCGGTCGGTCGTGCGCGAACTTTCGTTCACCATCGAACCCGGACGCATCGTTGCCGTCGTCGGGTACACCGGCGCCGGGAAGTCGAGCGTGGCCAAGCTCCTCGGGCGAACCTACGACCCGACGGCTGGTCGCATCACCGTCGACGGGTTCGATCTCCGCGACCTCGAGTTGACGAGCTATCGCCGACGACTCGGCATCGTGCCCCAGGACGCCTTTCTCTTTCGGGGGACGGTGGCCGCGAACATCGCGTACGGGCGCCCCGAAGCGTCGGCCGCCGAGATCCGTCGAGCGGCTGCCGGGGTCGGTGCCCTGGATGCGTTGTTGGCCCTCGATGCGTTGATGACCCTCGACGGTGCCCTCGCAGCGACCGTCGAGGAGGAGGGTCGCAACCTCACCGCCGCCCAGCGACAGCTCATCGCGCTGGCTCGTATGTGGCTGGTCGAGCCCGATGTGTTGGTGCTCGACGAGGCGACGGCATCCCTCGATGCCGAGACGGAAGCGACCGTGCTCGACGCCGTGTGCGGACTCGGACGTACGACGTTGCTCATCACCCACCGCTTCGCCGTCACCGCCCGATCCGATGAAGTGCTGGTCATCGACGATGGCCGCATCGTCGAGCGCGGCACCCACGAGGATCTTCTGGCCGCCGGTGGTCATTACACGACGCTCTGGACCTCGACGGGAGACGTCGACGGCGTTCCCGTCTGATCGACGGGCGTTGGCCCCAGTGTCGCACCTGCGTGCTCTACTCGGCCCATGGCCATCGCTGACGCCGCAACCCAACTGCTCCGCCGCCTGACGGCGCGGCCGGACGCCGAGTTCCGGGAGGGCCAGCTCGAGGCCATCGAGGCATTGGTCGAGCGGCGCCAGCGGGCGCTGGTGGTGCAGCGGACGGGATGGGGCAAGAGCGCCGTCTACTTCGTGGCCACCCGGTTGTTGCGCGATGCCGGAGCCGGCCCCACCGTGCTGATCTCGCCGTTGCTGGCGCTGATGCGCAACCAGATCGCCGCGGCCGAGCGGGCCGGCGTGGTCGCGGCCACCATCAACAGCGACAACCACGACTCGTGGGAGGAAATCGAGAAAGGCGTGCGCTCGGGGGCCATCGATCTGCTGCTGATCTCCCCCGAACGACTCAACAACGTGCGGTTTCGTCGCGAGGTGCTGCCCGACCTCGTCGGAACGGTGGGCATGCTGGTCGTCGACGAAGCCCACTGCATCAGCGACTGGGGTCACGACTTCCGACCCGACTATCGCCGCATCGCCCGGGTGCTGACCGAGCTCCCGAGCGGGGTCCCCGTGCTGTGTACGACCGCCACCGCCAACGACCGCGTCGTCGTCGACATCGTGAGCCAACTCGGCGACGACCTCGAGGTGATCCGCGGTCCGCTCGATCGCGAGAGCCTGGCTTTGTCGGTGGTCGACCTTCCTCAGCCGGCGTCCCGTCTGACGTGGTTGGCCCAGGTGATTCCCACGCTGCCGGGCTCGGGCATCGTGTACTGCCTCACCATCCACGACGCCGTGCGGGTGGCGGAGTGGCTCACCCGCCAGGGCATCTCGGCGCTCGCCTACAGCGGCGAGTCGGAGGGCGACGACCGGCTGGTGGCCGAGGCCGCCCTGCTCGACAATTCGGTGAAGGTGCTCGTGGCCACATCGGCGCTGGGCATGGGTTTCGACAAACCCGACCTCGGCTTCGTCGTCCACTATCAGAGCCCGGGTTCGGCTATCGCCTACTACCAGCAGGTCGGTCGGGCCGGCCGAGCCCTCGACACCGCCGCCGGCATCCTCTTGCGGGGCAACGAAGACCGTGACATCCAGGACTACTTCATCCGGGTCGCCTTCCCTCCTCAAGAGCAGGCGGAAGCCATCATCGGCTTGTTGGAGGCCAAGCCCGGGGGTGCGCCAACGACGGTCACCGAGATCGAGAGTGCCGTGAACGCCCGGCGCATGCGCATTGAAGCCATGTTGAAGGTGCTCGAGGTCGAGGGCGCCATCGAGCGGGCGGAAAAGGGTTGGTCGCGGACGAAGCAACCCTGGGCCTACGACGCTGCCCGCGTCGAGCAGGTGACGACGCAGCGGCGCACCGAGCAGGCGGCCATGGTCGAGTACGCCACGACCGACGGGTGCCGCATGGCGTTCCTGCGCGAGCAGCTGGACGATCCGACGGCCAAGCCGTGTGGACGGTGTGACAACTGCACCGGCGTCTCGGCATCGGTCGAGCTCGACGGACGCCTTGTGGCCGAGGCCGTGCAGTTCCTCCGCTCCACCCGCCTCGAGATCGAGCCTCGCCGCCAGTGGCCCGCCGGCATCGACGAAGCGAAGGGTCGCATCCCCAAGGACGAACAGCTCCAGTCGGGCCGCGCCCTCGGCCTCGGAGGCGATGGTGGATGGGGGAGCGTGGTGCAAGGTCTGCTGGCGACCGGGGGCGAGTTGCCCACCGAGCTCATCGACGCCGCGGTTGCGCTGATCCGCGCCTGGTCGCCGGCATCGAACCCTGTGGTGACGTGGGTGCCATCGTCGACCCGGGCGGCGCTTGTCGAAAACCTGGCTCGCCGGTTGGGCGACGGGTTGGGTTTCGAGGCGGTCGAGCTCGTGCGCCGGGTGCGGCAAGGTCCGCCGCAGACGGAGATGGCCAACAGCGCCCAACAAGTGCGCAACGTCTTTCGGGTGTTCGGCATCGTCGACCCTCCGCCCGGTCGGCCGATCCTGCTCGTCGACGACGTCGCCGAGTCCCGGTGGACGCTGACGATGGTCGGCGGTCAACTCATCCGTGCCGGCAGCGGCGCCGTCTTTCCCTTCGTGCTGGCGAAGAACGGGATGGGTTAGAAGCCCAGCGGTCCTGACGGCGGGGGAGGGAGGGTGACCACAGGGGCGGTCGTCGTGGTCGTCGTCGAACTTGGTGGCGGCGCGGTGGTGGTCGTGGTCGTAGAGGTGGTGGTCGTCGTCGGCGCGGGCTCGTTGGTGCCCGAATTCGTGCGATTGTCGGACGTTGGTTCCGGGTCGGCGGGCCCACTGGTTCCGCCGAGAGGCAACGGAGGGGCGCCGGGCGCCGACGGAAGGGCCGGCACCGGGGGCGGTGGAAGAATCAGTCCGAGGGGAAGGCCGGCGGGTCGCGGAGCAACCGGGGCGAGGGGGAGATCAGGGGCTTGGCTCCCTGCCCGGCGGGCCCGCCCGCCCTTCCAGAAGCTGGTCTCGGCAAGCGCGCCCGCCCAGTCGAACGAGAAGTGGATGTGATCGCGGTGGGAGTTGACACCGACATAGGGCCGCCACCCGTCCGAGGCCCGGAACGACGACCAGATCTGTTCGTCCCAGATGACGTACATGAGGCCGAGGCGGCGGGCGATGGCGAACAGCTCACCGGTCTCGTCAGGTCCGAGCATCCACGCCAGTTGGGTCTCGGCCGCCGCCAGTTCGACGGGATCGTCGGCGGACACACCCCAGTCGAAGGCGCGTCCCTCCTTGTGTTCCGACACTCCCTCGGCCTCACAGGCCCGCCCGATGCCCAGGTTGCGCGAGCCCGGGAACGTCTCGAGGAGGAGGTCGCGGAAGCCGAGCACGCCCCGCTTGGCCGTGGGGTCGCACGTCGTCTGCGGCGTGTGGGCGGCCAGGGCCTCGAGCGCCGAGCCCGCCCATTCGGCCGCGGGGGGAAGCACCCGCGCTTCGCCGTCGGCTCCTCCCGACTCGGCCGGCGTGGCGCCGATGGCGTCGGCTTCGCCCGCCAGCAGCGGCGCGCCCGTCTCGTCGCCAAGACCGGGCACGGCGGCCACGCGCCAGCGCCCGCCGAGGTACGCCGCCTCGAATCCGACGTAGGCATAGGTCGAACTCCGGCACAACACGACGCCATTGACGAGCGTGGTCGTGGACGTCGGCACCGGACCGAGGGGCTCGACGTAGGCCCCCCGCTGGTAGGTACCGAGCGGGGGCACCCACGTCACCGTCACATCCGATGGGGGACACGACCCGGTGCCCACGAGGGCGTTGCCCGCGCGGATCCACGGGCCGAGGTCTCCGGGTGCCACCGTGAGCCCACCCGTCGAGGCCACCATGGCGCGAGCCGACGCTTCCACGCCGGCTCGTCCGGGAAGGCGGCTTCCGAGGAAGACGGAGGACGAGTCCGCGAGCGCGCGCGATCCACTTCGGGTGGCCGAGGCCGCAACCGCGGAACCTGCGCCCGCGCTCGGAGGGTTGGCGGCCACGATGGCGACGGCCAGGAGTCCGGCGATGACCTGGGGCAGACGTCGCCGCATCCGGTGCTCGTGCCGGTCGTTCAACCTCCCCAGCGCGTCCAAGAAGCGTGCCATCTCTGCTCAAGGGTTCCCGAAAAGCGTCCGGTTTCCTCCGTCACCCCCCGGCCCATTCACGAAATGACTCGAAAGAACTAGTCAGCGGAGAGCGAGCGGATCCTCCATTGCCACCGGTAGGTGCCGGGCCCGACCAGATAGGCCGGGAGGGTGTCAGGGCCACAACTGGCCGTCCCGAGCCCTCGATGGGCCACGTCGATGTGCACGATCGTCTCGCTCCTCGGGACCAACTCGACGTCGTGGGCCGCCTCGGTCAGATCGGAGGCGGTGAAGTGACTGGCCGACACGTGGAGCGGTTCCTCGAAGGCCAACTCGAAGCCGCGGCCTTCGCCATCGGTGATCCGAACCCAGCGCACGTCCTCGTGGCCGCCGTGCTCCTGGGGACGGATGTAGGGCACGTACTCGCCGGTCACGGTGCTGCGCCATCGCTGCACCGGAGCGGCCAGGCGCCGATCGGGATAGGTCTCGATCGGGCCGCGCCCGAACCACTCGAGGTGTTCCAGTCCGGGAGGGAGGGTGAGCACGACGCCCACCCTGGCCAGGTCGAAGAGGACGTCGGGGATCACGACCTCCTCGTCGACGACCATCGCACCGGTGTGGTCGTCGACCGACGTCGTCTGCCGATGGCCGATGTCGGAGGGGTAGCTCGGAGGGTCGGTCAGACCCCACGTGCGCCACCGGTGCGCCGGCGTGCCCTCGGACGGAAGCCCGGCATGGACCCGGTCGTTGTCGATGGGCGCCCGCCACAGCGAGAGCCTCGAACCTTCGACCACGGCCTGCAGCCGGCCACCATCGCTGCTCGGCCGGGTTGGCGCGACCGGTGCGAGCGAAGGGCGCTCCGATGGCTCGCCCGTATCGGGCCCGACGTGGAGCTGCACGAGGTCGAGTTGCACGAAGCCGAGCTCGAATCCCGCCGGAGCCCAGGCTTCTTCCGTGGCCAGGACGAGATGGAACAGGAGGCTGCACTCGAGCCCACGATCCGCACTGGGCAGGTCGAAGGGCAGGGAGACGGCCACTTCCGTTCCTGGATCGACCTCTGGCACCGGCACCTGGTGGGTGGCCGTGACCTCCCCGTCGACGAGCACGTCGCAGGTCAACCGGAGCCATCCGGTGCCGGTGAAATCCTGCCGGTTCTCGACGACGACCGATCCGGCCTCCTCGGCCCACCGCAGTCGCAGGGGGAGGGCGAGTTGGCGGTGCTCGTAGAGCGCCGGCTTCGGACGCCGATCGGGCCAGACCACGCCGTCGATGCAGAAGTTGTCGTCGTGCGGTCGGTCGCCGAAGTCGCCGCCGTAGGCCGAGCGGACGGAGCCGTCGGGAAGGGTCTGGCGCAGCCCGTGGTCCCACCACTCCCAGATGAACCCGCCCTGCAGCCCGGGGTGGGCCTCGATGGCCTCCCAGTAGTCGGCCAGCGACCCGTTGGAGTTGCCCATCGCATGGGAGAACTCGCACATGATGAGCGGCCGCTGGTCACCGGGTCGAGGCGCGTCCGCCCAAGCCACGATGGCATCGATTGTCGGGTACATGGGGCAGACGACGTCGGTGACCGACTCGCCGCGGTCCCACCCGAACATCACGGCACCCTCGTAATGGAGGGGGCGGCTGGGGTCGTACTTGCGCACCCACGCGGCGGCGGCCTCGTGGTTGGTGCCGTGCCCCGACTCGTTACCCAGTGACCAGAAGATGACGCACGCGTGGTTCTTGTCGCGACGCACCATCCGGGCGACGCGGTCGACCCACGCTGCGAGGTAGCGAGGGTCGTGGCAGAGCGTGAACATGTTGGCGTGGGTCTCGATGTTGGCTTCGTCGATGACGTACAGCCCGTACTCGTCGCACAGATCGAGGAATCGCGGATCGCTCGGGTAGTGCGACGTGCGCACGGCGTTGAAGCCGAACTGCTTCATGGCGATGACGTCGGCGCGAAGGTCGTCTTCGCTGACGACCCTCCCGGTGTCGGGATGGAAGTCGTGGCGGTTGACGCCTCGGATCAACACGGGCCGCCCGTTGATGCGGAGTTCCCGTCCGATGATCTCGAGGTTGCGGAAGCCGATCCGAACGGCGACCACCTCGACGAGCCGACCGTTGGGGTCGAGCAGGGAGACGAGGAGGCGATAGAGGTTCGGGGCTTCGCTCGACCATGCGTCGATGGCGACCACGTCGGTCTTTCCCCGGACGACGTTGCCGGTGAACCCGAACCCGACGTTCGTCGGCACCTCGGCGCCGAGCCGCACGGTCGTCTCGATTGGCGATCCGTCGAGCTTCTCGAGACGGGCGTCGACCGACCACCCGGCGTCGGGTGCGCCCCCGACCTCGACCCGCAGATCGAGCGTGCCGGTCGGGTTGCCGGTCGGGTCGCCGGTGAGGCCGGCGGTCACCTTCACGTCCTCGATGTGGACGGGTCCGCGCGACCACACGAAGGTCTCGCGCTGGAGGCCGGCGTGCCACCACTGGTCCTGGTCTTCGAGGTAGGTCGCGTCGCTCCACTGCACGACGACGCAGGCGAGCACGTTGCCGGGGCCGGGGCGCACGAGATCGGTGGCGTCGAACTCACACGCGAGTCGGGAGTCCTTGCTGAGGCCGACGAACCCTCCGTTCACGAAGACGGCGACGACGCTCTCGGCCGATCCGAGGTGGATGATGACGCGTCGCCCGGCCCACCCTTCGGGAACCTCGAAGCGGGTGCGGTAGCAACCGGTGGGATTGGCGTCGGGCACGACAGGGGGGACGCCGGCAAACGGCATCTGGACGTTCGTGTACTGGGGACGACCGTGGCCCTGCATCGTCCAGCAACC
>JBKJLU010000303.1:0-7832 GCA_046596815.1 Acidimicrobiales bacterium
GTTCCCGAAGTGGCGGGCGTCGCCGAAGCCGTAGACCGCACCCGACCTACTGACCATCCAGTACCCGGATCGCCGGGACGGTGCGGGAGCTGGGGCCGGGGCGGGAGCCGGAGCGGGCGAAGGAGCGGCCGAGGCCCCGGTCGGCGCCGGCGGCGCAGGCGGAGGAGGAAGGGCGACAGGAGGCGTGACGCCGGCCGTGCGGAAGCGCGAAGCTGTCTCACGCAGCGGTATCCCGGTGTTGTCGCGGATATCGACATCGAGGTGGTAGGCGGTGCCGGGTTCGAGGGCCGACGAGGGGGCCAGCGTGACCGTCGATCCGTTGCCGGACACCGACGAGGTCGTGGCGATCAACGAGCCGGTGCGGCCGTGGAAGAGGCGGACGCCGGCGGCCAATGACGCCCCGTCCACCGGACGGGCGAAGGTGAGCGAGGGGGCAATGCCGGTACTGATGCCGCTGGCGAGATCGGGTGGGTCGGCGTTGCGCACCACCAGGGCGGTGGTTCCCGACTCCGATGCCGCAGGAAGGACCGCCCGGCTGAGCGTGATCCCGTATGGGTTTCGTCCGATGCTCGGGTTGAAGTTCCGAACCCGGGCGAAGTGGGTGCCGGGGCCGGCGCGATAGGCGATGACCTCGGACGTTCCTGCTCCGATGCTGTCGATTTCCTGGACGAGCCGGAACTGGGTGTCGTACACGGCCAGAATCGGGTCGATGTTGTAGAGGTTGTCCTGCGTCGGTGGGGTCACGGTGACCGTCACGAGCTCGCCGAGCCCGGAGACGTCGAAGCGGTACCAGTCGACGTCTTCCTCCGGGGTCAGGGAGGCGCTGGTTGCACCGGTCAGCAGCGTGGCCCGGTCGGGGCTGGCGTTGGACTCCGCGACGTCGCCGGCGCGCGTCGGAACGGGCTGCTGCACCGCGCCACCGACGGCGGCGAAGGCATCGACGATGCCGGCGCCATAGGCGTTGTCGTCGCCAGGCGGGCCGGCATCTCGCGCGCTGGCCTTGAGGTGAGCGGCCACCTGGGCCTGCGTCCACGTCGGTCGTTGCACCCGAACGAGAGCGGCGATGCCCGCAACCAGCGGCGACGAGAACGAGGTGCCGGACGCAGTGGCGTCGGAGGTACCTGCGCGATTGGTGGAGGCGATGTTCACCCCCGGGGCGACGAGATCGAGCCAGGGCCCCCACTGCGAGAACGCCACGACGTTGCCGGTGTGGTCGGTGGCCCCGACACCGAGCACGCCGGGGTAGGCAGCCGGATAGTTGGGTTCGGGGGCGCCGTCGTTGCCGGCAGCGGCGACCACGACCACGTCGCGGTTCAGCGCGTCGTCCACCGCCGCGCGCAGCATCGTCGTCGGCGACGGTCCGCCGAGCGAGAGATTGATGACCCGGGCGCCGTTGTCGGCCGCCCATCGGATGCCCTCGGCGATGTCGGCGTCGTTGCCGGCCCCCTGGGCATCGAGCACGCGCACCGGGAGGATCGACGCATCCCACGCAGCTCCGGCGATGTCGATGCCGTTGTCGGTTTTGGCGGCGGCCACGCCGGCGACACGGGTTCCGTGACCCTGCTCGTCGTTGGCGTCGCTGTCGCGACTCACGAAGTCGAAACCCCGCAGCACGCGGCCGGCGAGGTCAGGGTGGCCGGCGTTGACACCGCTGTCCACGACCGCCATCACGAGCCCGGTTGATCCGCGAGCCACGTCCCAGGCCTGGGGGAGACGAACGGTGTCGAGATAGGTCCTGGCAGCGACGACATCTTCATCGTTCGGAATTTGCGACGACCGCCGGATGATGTTGAGTTCGGCGGTCTCGACCGTCGGATCGTCGGCCAGGATCTTCTGGAGACGGCGGGGATCGCGGCCGCCGGTGGGCACGCGGACGAAACCGGTGCCGAGCACAGGGCGACCACGGCTGACGCCATGACGGGCCAACGCGGCATCTCCCATCGAGCGGTCGACACCCGTCCGGAAACGCACCACCACCGTGTCGGCATCGAACTCGGGCGTCCGTCCCCCGGAACGTGTCGCTGCTCCGGCCGCGGGAACCGCGATCAGGAGTGACGCGATGACGCTGGCAACGACAGCGATGGTCGTTCGACGCACAACCAACGGTACCGGGCCTCAGGAGCTACTTCGTATCACCGACTTTTCGCTCTGCACGATCCGGGCGGCGACGGTCATGGCCAGCGTCGTCCACGTCGCCGTCGCCGCGACGGCCAGCCCCAGGTGGATCGGCTGCAGGGCGGCGATGGCCACGTCTCGGATGCACAGCAGCACCCCGAAGAAGGGCAGGACCAGCAAGGCCGGTTGGGTCACGATGCCGCTGCGGAACTGCAGGAACGATCCCATCAAGAAGATGGGCAGCGTCGCCATCTGCAGCACCGAGCCGAGCTCCGCGCTGGTGCGGCTGGCGGCGCCGACGGCGGTGCCAACGGCGATCAGCAAGGTGAGCAACAGCGCTCCGATGGCGACGACGGCCAGCACCTCGCCGAAGGGCAGGCTCACCGTCCGTCCGGCCGCACCCACCGGGATGGCTCGTCCGAGGAGGAGTGGCAGACCGACGGCCGCCAGGCTGATGGTGCCGATGGTCCACGACGAGAGCGCCTTGCCCGCGAGCAGCTCGACTCGCGAGTAGGGAAGCAGCAGCAGCGGTTCGAACACCCGCTGGTCCTTTGAGCCGCTGATGCGCTGGGCGGAGACCCCGACCGTTCCGGCGGCCGGCAAGAGCACCAACAGCGGCAGGAGTGAGGCCAGGCTGAGTCGTCGGCCCCTGGTCGTGTCCGAGAGGTCGACCTGGCGCACGACGAGGGGCCGGGCGGTAGCGGGGGCGAGGTCTCGTCCGGCAAGGCGCTCGTCGGTGATGCGCAAGCCGGTTTCCTCGAAAGCTTGGGCCAGCGCCCCGAAGGCGGCGCGCGATCTCGATCGGCTGGAGAGCACGAAGACCTCGCCGGCGACGGGCTCGCCTGCGGTCAGGAGCGTCGTCGGGTCACCCTCGAGGAGAAGGCCGACGTCGCCCTTGCCGGCGACGACGTCCTTGCGGGCACTGGTCGAGGTCGTGGGCCGGAGTCGATCCGGCAGGGCAAGGGCGCTCAGCAGCGCAGGTGCGGCCACGCCAGGAACGAGCTGCACGCTCACCCGGTAGGTGGCTTTCGCTTGGCTCGTCTGCTCTCGCTGCGACAGCACGCCGGGAAGGAGCAACAGGAACGAGACGGTCACGAACGGGATGAGCAGGAGTCCGAACCAGACCCCGCGTTGACGACGGAGATCGAGGAGGTCGTGCCGCGCCACTGCGACGACGGGCCGAAGCTTCATCGAGCGGCCGACCGCAGGACCGATCCCTCGGCGTCGAGGAGCGACACCGCTCGACGGAGGAGCAGCCCACTCACGACCACGGTGCCGACGAGCGCGAGTGCGGTCGCTTCCAGGCCGAAGCCTTCGGCGACGGCGTCGCGCACGAGCAACATCGGGCCGAGCACCGGGACGAGCAGCAGCGGTCCCTCGGCGGCGACGTCGATGAGGAACGGCGTCGCCGACACCAGCGCGAAGGCGGTGACTTGGGCGACCGTGACGAACACCGATCCTTCACCACCAGAGTGGGCCCGAGCCCCGGCGTAGAGCCCGACGGCGGTGAACACGACTCCGAAGAGGGCGATGCCGAGCAGGAGCGCGCCAGCCACCTCGAAGGGTCCGACCAGGGTGTCGCTGATGGCTGCGACCGCAATGGAGAGGCCGACGACGAGAGGGAGGAAGAGCAACGCGGCGGCCAGGAACCCGGCGGACATCGTGGCCGCGCCGATGCCGAGAAGGATGTCGAGACGGCGGAACGGCAGCAGCAGCAATGGTTCGAGGACCCGTCGGTCCTTGGCGCCAGCCAGTCGCTCTTCGGCCGCCGCCATCAGGCCGAAGAGTTGGATGACGAGGAGCGGCGGGATCGCCTGGGCCAGGCTGAAACGAGTCCCCTCTCCCGATGCGCTGGCGAGGTCGACCGTCTCGAGGACGAACGGAGTGGCGATGGCGACGGGCACTCCTGCCTTCGTGAGCGCGGCCGTTGCCTGCACGCCGCGCAGTTCCGCCAGCCGTCGCGTCAGAGCCTCCCCACCGAAGCGCGAGCCGTCGTCGAGGGGCAGCGACAGCACCTGCAGATTGACGGGCTGCCCGCTCGCAGCCGCTGCGCGGGCGTCGTCCGGCACCACGACGGCGGCGTCGACGGTCTCACTGACGACGGCCCGAGCGCCGTCTCGCACTGCGCGCAGGTCGAACGGATCCGCGGTGAGGGCGTCGCGGAGCCCGGGGACGGCTTCGAGGTCGCCCTCCACGGCCACGGTGAAACTGCGGTCGCGTTCGCGCGCGGCCTCGGCCCGGAAGATCAAGACGGGGACGGACAGCATCACGATGATGAGGAAGGGCTGAAGGAACAGGCGACGCCACACCCGCCGTTGCCGGCGGTAGTCGAGCAGTTCGCGAGAGAACACCAGAGCGATGTGGCGACGGTTCAAGGCGACTCGCCCGGATTGGGGGCCATGGCGGTCTTCGCCACGAGGTCGAGGAAGGCCTCTCGGAACGAGGTCGCGCCGGCACGGGCCACGATCTCGGCCGGAGATCCCTCGGCCACCGTCCGCCCGCCGACGATGCCGACGATCCGGTCACAAAGTCGTTCGGCCTCGTCGAGGACGTGGGTGGAGAGAAAGACGGTCTTGTCGCCGACGACGTCCTGGCGCTGCAAGAGCTCTTGCATGCCGGCTTGGGCGACGATGTCGAGGTTGGCCGTCGGCTCGTCGAGCAACAGCACCGCAGGGTCATGCACCAACGCCCGCGCCAACGCCGCCTTCTGTCGGTTGCCCTTCGACAACGTGCCAGCCCGCTTGTCGATGCCGTCGGCGAGGCCGAGCATCTCGACGAGAAGCGAGATGCGCTCGGCGATGCGGGCGGGTGCCACGTCGTAGGCCCGAGCGCTGAAGTCCAGTTGCTCGCGCACGGTGAGGCGGTCGAGGAGACTCGGCTCCTCGGTCACCAACCCGATGACCCTCCTGACGTCGATGGCTTGGGTGACGACGTCGAATCCGGCGATGCGCACGGTTCCCTCCGTGGGCCGCAACAGCGTCGACAGCACCCGCATCGTGGTCGTCTTGCCGGCGCCGTTCGGACCGAGAAATCCGGTGACCGATCCCGCGGGGGCAACGAAGCTCAGCCCGTCGAGTACGAGGCTGTCTCCGAGTTTGCGGACGAGTCCGTCGACCTCGATCAAGGGTGGCCGACCAGAGACCGCGAAAATGTCTCGTACCCGGACATCGACTCCGTGCGGGCGACGTAGGTGAACCCCATGCGTGTGGTGTACCCCGCATGGTTCCCGTCGGCGTCGAGAGCGACGAGGTGCATGATCAGCTGCTCTTCGGCGACGCCAAGAGTGGTGAGGTCGGCCATGGCCGACGCGCAGGCCTCCTCGAGACCGATGCCGGCGGCGAGCGAGGCGACGATGCTGCGGGCGGTGCCGGCCCGGATGGCGAGCTCGCCGAACCCCGTGCATGCCGCGGCGCCGTAGCGGGTGTCGCAATAGTTTCCTGCGCCGATGATCGGGGAGTCGCCGAGACGACCGGGGAACTTCCACGCCCATCCGCTCGTACTGACGGCCGACGCCATGCGACCTTCGGCGTCGATGGCGAGAAAGTTCACGGTGCCGGCAGCTTGTTCGGGATCTGCAGCGAGCGAGGCCACGCGACTCAACCTGGTGGCGGACCCGCACCCATCGGCCGGGAGCTTTCCTTCGATGTCGTCGCGCCACGTTTGCTCGACCTCGGGCGTCAGGAGGTTCTCGGCCTCGAGACCGAGTTCGGCGGCGAGCCGGGCCGCGCCCTCCCCGACGACGAAGACGTGGGGCAACCGCTCCATGACGGCTCGGGCGACGGTAATGGCGGCGCGATAGCCCCGGAGCGCCCCCACGGCGCCGGCGCGTCGCAACGTGCCGTCCATGATCGAGGCGTCGAGTTCGACCTCGCCCAGAAGGTTCGGGTAGCCCGAGTAGCCGACGGTGTGGTCGGTGGGTTCGTCTTCGACGAGGCGGGTGCCGGCCTCGACAGCGTCGAGTGCCGATCCGCCCGAGGCCAGGATGTCCCAGGCGGCGTCCATGCCGACTCCGCCGTTGCCACTGGAGACGAGGATCATTCGCCGAACGTCGCCTCGAGGGAGCCCCGGCCGATCGACTTCTCCTCGATCAGCGCCACCACGTCTGATGCGGGCAGGGTCGAGGCGTCGGCGGCGATCGCGGTATCGAGGGCGTGCACGGTGAACGCATACTCGTGGGTCTCGCCGTTGGGAGGACACATCCCGATGTAGGTCGGATTGTCCGAGCTTCCCTTGGCTTGCGTCGCCCCCTCCGGAACCGTCCCTTCGGCGATCATGCGCGTGCGGGCGTCGATGCCCACGACCACCCAGTGGAAGAAGGTGCCGTCCGGTGCGTCGGGGTCACTCACGACGAGCGCCAGTTCGACGGCATCGTCGGGGACGCCATCCCACGACAGCGGAGGTGACACGTTGTCGTCCACGCACGAGAACCGGCTGGGAATCGCCCCGCCGTCATCGAAGGCGGGGCTGCGGACCTTGATGGCGTCGCCGTCGGCGCCGCACGCCGCGAGCGTCACCGTGAGAACGAGGGCGGCACCGAACGCAGCGAGCCGACCGTCGGCCCTCACTCCGAGACGGGGGTGCCGAAGAGCAGGACGCAGCCGTTGGGGTCGACGATGGCGATTCGAGTCACGGCCGCGAGGTTACGCAGCCGAGGTCAGAGCGAGCACGACGTCGATGACGAGTACCAGGCCGACGAGGACGACGATCGACGTGTTGTAGGCGAGGTGGGCTCGGGTGCTCTCGAACAGCGCTTCTCGGCGGCTCGCCGTCGCCGCGAACCGGCGCAGATAGGTGAGGGTGAAGTAGGCGCCGCCGATCGAGAGTGCCAACGCCACGCCGATGGGGATGCCCACGAGCGCGTGCACGAGGCCGAAGGTGATCGCCTTCCGGATCCGCTTCGGGGTCGACCATTGCTCGGCGTCGAGGCGGAAGGCGAACTCCTCGCGCTCGACGAGCAGCGGCATGGCCGGGATGAGCAACACCACGAAGGCGATGGGGATGAGAAGTTCGAGAGGTGTGCCGGCGGTGCGATCGGTGACGCCGAATGCCGGGTTGCCCTGCCCGCCGATGGCCGTCCACCAGCCGAAATCGAGGGGCGGGATCGACGTCAGACCGATGGAGGCGCCGACGACGGCGGCGAGAACGACCGGCACCGGGAGGAAGTGGCGCCAACCCAGGCCGCGAACGAGTTCCATCGTGTGGGCCCTCGCCGTCCCTGCCAGCGAACGGCGGAACGAGACGAACAGGCGGGATCCGAAGAAGGCGAGGACGGCGAAGGTGACGATGTCGAGCGGCTTCATCAAGTGGTGCGCATCCCGGTGCGACAGACTGCCGTATGGATGCGTATCAGGCCATCATCACCAAGCGCGACACCCGCCAGTACCTCCCTGACGCCGTGGGTTCGGAGGCGCTCGATCGGGTGTTGCGGGCCGGGCGGATGGCGGGCAGCGCCAAGAACGCGCAGGTGACCCGGATCATCGTGGTCACCGACGAAGACCGGCGAAAGGCATTGGCCGAGTCGGGGGACTTCACGGCCTGGATCCACACGGCCCCGGTGATCCTGGTGCTGGTGGCGCCCGTCGAAGGAGGTCGTCTCTTCGACCTCGGTCGGATGGCCCAGAACCTCATGCTGGCGGCCCACGACCTCAACCTGGCCACGTGTCCGGTCACGTTCCACCATCAGGACCGGCTGCGGCCGGCGCTCGAGCTTCCCGACG
>JBKJLU010000358.1:0-3298 GCA_046596815.1 Acidimicrobiales bacterium
TCCATGACTACACCAGGCCCTTGACGGACTCGGGCATGTCCTTGGCGACGCGGACGATCGGGATGCCCGTCTGGGTGTTCTCGTGCATCTCGTGGAAGGCGCGACCGGCGTCCTCGAACTTGTAGATCTCCGAGTGGACCGTGGGCTTGAACACCCGGCCGTAGAGCTCGGTGGCGGCGGCGCAACCCTCGGGCGTCTCGTAGTGCGTATGGTCGATGGTGACCTGCTTGGCCGACATCAGCGTCGAGTTGTATTCGACGACCTGCGACAGCTGCCATCCGGCCGACACGTTCACGCCCTGGCGAGCGGCGACAGCCAATCCGGCAGGGAAGACGGGGCCGCGAAGCATGTCGCAGACGATGTGCATGTTCGTGCCGCCCGTGAGATCACGTACCTCCTTGCGGAACCCGCTGATGTCGTCGCGGCTGGCGAAGCGGTTGTACTTCTTCTGGTCGATGCCGACGATGCCGAACTGCTCGAGGGCGTCGCGCCGCTCCTTCGAGCCGGCGCAGAAGTAGGCGTTGTGGCCCTCGGCCTTGGCCAGCTGCAGGAAGAGTTCACCCACACCGCCGCCGAAGCTGAGGACGTTGAGCACCGCCTGCTGCTCGCGCGCCACCTTCACGCGATAGATGCCGAGGGCCCGACGCCACATGTGATAGGCGGTCGGGGCTCGCAGCGGAAGCGCGGCGATCTCCCACAGGTTGAGTCCGCACTCGAGCGGCGCATGGATCAGCTGCCACTCGCCGACCACCGCTTCTTCGGCGTACCAGCCGATCGACTCGGGCTGGTCGTAGGCCCAGATGCGCAGGGGAAAGCCGTACGCGTCGGACTCGCCGTTGCAGTGGGTGATGACCACGTCGCCGGGCTTGAACTTCGTCACGGCGTCGCCGACCTCGAGAACCTCGCCGACGGCACTGTTGCCGGGATACATCCGTCCTCCGCGAGCCTCGGCGATGTTGATCGTGTCGGCCGTCGCCGCGTGGTCGAGGTTGTGCTCGACGGAGAAGGCGAGGATGCGCATGCGCACGTCTCCCGATCCGACCTCCGGCAGTTCGAGCTCGTCCATGGTGATGACCTTGGAGACGTCGACGTCGGTAGTCTGACCGCCCGTCCGCTCACGCTCGGCGGCGACGGACTCGGTGGTGATGCTGTAGGCGCGCACGGTGGTCGGCATGCCCCGAAGCTAGAAGAGAGCGGCGCGAAGCCGCCAAGTGCGGTAACCAATTGCCGGGAGGTGCACCGATGGCCGGTCCGAATATCCGCTACCACTCGTTCGTCGCCGACAGCGCCCGCTGGGACGGGTTCGAGCTGCGCGACGGCGACATCATCATCTCCACGCCACCCAAGTGCGGCACGACGTGGATGCAGATGTTGGTGGCGTCGCTGGTCAGGCCCGAAGGCCTCGACCGGCCGCTCACCAGAATCTCGCCGTGGCTCGAGATGATGACGGCCACCCTCCAAGAGGTACGGGCGGACCTCGAGGCCCAGACCCACCGTCGCCTCATCAAGAGCCACACGCCGATGGATGGCCTGCCCGACGATGAACGCATCCACTACGTGTGCGTCGCTCGCGATCCGAGGGATGTGGCCTTCTCGTGGGACAACCACCACGCCAACATGGACCACGACCTCTTCGTCCAGAGCCGCATCGCCGCCACCGGGGTCGACGACTTGGCCGAACTCGGGCCGCCGAGCCCGCCACCCTCAGACGATCCAACGGAGCGATTCTGGCAATGGGTGGACGAGCAGCCGAAGCCGTCCGCCGGCGTCAGCGGCCTGGTTGCGACCTTGCACCACCTGTCGACGTTCTGGGCGCGACGCGAAGATCCCCGCGTGGCCCTGTTCCACTACGGCCGGCTCACCCAGGACCTTCCCGGCGAGGTGCGGCGGCTGGCCGCCTTCCTCGGCATCGAGATCGATGATGCGCGGTTGGGCGAGATCGTGGCCGGGGCCTCCTTTGCGGCCATGAAGGCCGACGCTTCGGCGCTGGCACCCGGTGCTCCGGACGGGCATTGGCGCTCCGACTCCCAATTCTTCGACCAGGGTCCGAAGCGACACTGGGCCGACGTCCTCGACGCCGCCGACGTCCGTCGCTACGAGGCCCGCCTCGCGGCCCTCGATTTCGACGCCGAGTTCCTGGCCTGGGTGCACGGTCCGTAGACTGGTTCTCCGTTCAGGTTGGACTTCAGGGGAGGCACCCATGCCCGGTTCCGTCATCGTCGCAGGCGCTCGTACGCCGATCGGGAAGCTCTCGGGCGCCCTCGCCAGCTTCACGGCCATGGAGCTTGGCGGCTTCGCCATCAAGGCGGCCCTCGCGCGCGCCGGCATCACCGGCGAGCAGGTCGACTACGTCTACATGGGCCAGGTCCTTCAGGCCGGACAGGGCCAGATCACGGCCCGCCAGGCTGCCGTCAAGGCCGGCATCCCCATGACCGTGCCTGCCACCACCATCAACAAGGTGTGCCTCTCGGGCCTCAACGCCATCTACCTGGCCGACCAGATGATCTCGAGCGGCGACGCCGACATCGTGGTCGCCGGCGGCATGGAGTCGATGACCAAGGCCCCCCACCTGCTGCCCGGCGCCCGCGAGGGCTACCGCATCGGTGACAGCACCCTCGTCGACTCCATGATGTTCGACGGCCTGTTCTGCGCCTTCGACGTGTGCGCCATGGGCGCCGGCACCGAGAAGTACACGAAGGCCGCCGGCACCATCAGCCGCGAGCAGCAGGACGCCTTCGCGGCCGAGTCGCACGAGCGGGCTTCGGCCGCCATCAAGGACGGCAAGTTCGCCGACGAGATCATCGGGGTCGAGGTCAAGCAGCGCAAGGGCGACCCGATCCTGGTCGACACCGACGAGGGCGTGCGTCCCGGAACCACCAGCGAAACGCTGGCCAAGTTGCGTCCCGCCTTCGCACCCGACGGCACCATCAGCGCCGGCAACGCGTCGCAGATCAGCGACGGCGGAGCCGCTGTGATCGTGATGTCGAAGGCTGCCGCCGAGAAGGCCGGCGTCGAGCCCCTCGGTGAGGTCGTGTCCTACGGACAGGTCGCAGGCCCCGACCCGTCGCTCCTCACCCAGCCGGCACGCTCATCGCTGCAAGCCATCGAGAAGGCAGGCAAGAAGGTCAGCGACATCGACCTGTTCGAGTTCAACGAGGCGTTCGCGGCCGTCGGACTTGCCTCCATGGCCGACCTCGGCATCACCGACGAGATCTGCAACGTCAACGGTGGCGCCATCTCCCTTGGCCACCCGATCGGTATGTCGGGCACCCGCCTGGCCATGACCATCCTCCACGAG
>JBKJLU010000418.1:0-13178 GCA_046596815.1 Acidimicrobiales bacterium
GAGCGTCTCCTTACGGGACCGGTCGCCCTCGTACTGGCCGTGCAACTGGGGCACGCTGACGTGGGACTCGTCGACGACCAGCAGGAAATCTTTGGGGAAGAAGTCGACCAGCGTCGAGGCGGGTTCGCCCGCGTTGCGGCCGTCTATGTGCCGGCTGTAGTTCTCGATTCCGTTGCAATAGCCGACCTCGGCCATCTTCTTGGTGAGCGTCGTGACCAGCACCCGCTCGCCGTTGCCGACCCGGGCGTTGATGGCCTCCATGAGGTCGTCGATCTGCCCCTTGGTCGGCTTGACGATGACCTCGGGATCGAGCAGGCCGGTGGGCCGCACGATCTGCTCGACGACCTGCGTCGACTGGTTGATCTCGTAGGCCGAGGGCGTGGCCGAGAGGAACACGCACTGGTTGATGCGCTCGTAGAACTCGTCGAAGCGCAACGGCCGGTTGTCGGCGGCCGATGGCAACCGGAAGCCGTGGTCGATGAGCGTCTCCTTACGGGACCGGTCGCCCTCGTACTGGCCGTGCAACTGGGGCACGCTGACGTGGGACTCGTCGACGACCAGCAGGAAATCTTTGGGGAAGAAGTCGATGAGGGTGTTCGGCGGCTCACCCCGGTTGCGACCGTCGATCGGGCCCGAGTAGTTCTCGATGCCGTTGCAGTACCCGACCTCCTGGATCATCTCGAGGTCGTACTGCACCCGCATACGGAGGCGCTGGGCCTCGAGCAGCTTGCCGTCGCGCTCGAACGACGCCAACTGCACCTGCAGCTCGTGTTCGATCCGTTTGACGGCCGCCTGCAGGCGCTCTTCTCCGGCGACGTAATGGGTGGCCGGAAAGATCGTGACCTCGGCGAAGTCGCCCAGCAACTCGCCCGTGAGCGGGTCGGTGCGGGTGATGCGCTCGACCGTGTCGCCGAACATCTCGATGCGGAGAGCGAACTCCTCGTAGGCCGGATGAAGCTCGATGGTGTCGCCCCGCACCCGGAACTTGCCCCGCACCAAATTGGCGTCGTTGCGCTCGTAGTTCATGTCGACGAGCTGACGCAGCATGGCCCGCTGGTCGAACTCGGCGCCGGCCCGCAGGAACAGGATCTTCTTGGCGTACTCCTCGGGCGAGCCGAGGCCGTAGATGCACGAAACTGACGCCACCACGATCACGTCGCGCCGGGTCAGGAGGGCCGAGGTGCACGCGTGACGCAACCGGTCGATCTCGTCGTTGACCGACGAGTCTTTCTCGATGTAGGTGTCGCTCGAGGGGATGTAGGCCTCGGGTTGGTAGTAGTCGTAGTAGCTGACGAAGTACTCGACCCGGTTCTTCGGGAAGAACTCGCGCATCTCGTTGGCCAACTGGGCGGCCAGCGACTTGTTGGGAGCGATGATCAGCGTCGGCCGCTGCGTCTTCTCGATGGTCCAGGCGATGGTGGCCGACTTGCCTGAACCGGTGATGCCGAGCAACGTCTGGAACCGGTCGCCCCGCTCGATGCCCGCTGCCAGGTTGGCGATGGCCTCGGGCTGGTCGCCCGCCGGCGAGAAGTCGGAGACGACCTCGAACTTGGGACCCGCGGAGACTTTGGTGGTCACAGCCGCAGTCTACGAAGGGGGTGAGACAGTGTCTTCGGTTCGCAAGTTGGTCAGCCAGGTCCAGGTGGATTCGATCTGGGAGGACAGGTCGTCGAGCGAGCCCCCGTTGTCGATGACCACGTCGGCGATGGCCCGGCGTTCGTCGCGGGTGATCTGGGCTGCGACCCGGGCGTTGGCGTCGTCTGCGGAAAACCCCCGGTGCTCGACCAAACGGGCGACGGCCACGTCGATCGGGCAGTCGACCACGATCACTCCGACGATCGGATAGGCGCCGCGACCCCGCTCGGCCAGCAGCGGGATGTCCATGACGACGATGTTGTCGGTGGCCGCCTGCGCCGCCAGGCGCTCGCCCATCACCCGACCGACGAGCGGCCAGGTGAGGCCTTGGAGGTCGGCGCGGGCGGCCTCGTCGGCGAACACGATGGCGGCCAGCGCCGGCCGGTCGAGCGTGCCGTCGGCTCCCACCACCCCAGGCCCGAAGCGCTCGACGATCCCGGCGAACGCCTCGCCGCCCGGAGCCTGCAGCTTGCGCACGATGGCATCCGCATCGATGATCACGGCCCCCCGCTCGGCCAGGAGCGACGAAACGGTCGACTTGCCGGAGCCGATTCCGCCCGTCAGACCCACGACCAGCACGTCGTGGAACGTACCATCGCACTCATCGAACTCCGGACCCGAGACACCTCGACGGCGCCGCCCTCCGGACCCTCCCCGGACCCGCGGCCACCCACGCGCCGTCTGCCGACGCTGCGCTCGACGCCGTCGGCCGATCTGCTGGCCCGCTTCGGGCCGTTGGTCATCGCCGTGCGCTGGGGGACGGTGGCCGTGGGTCTCGCGCTCGCCGCTCTCGACGAGTCCGAGCCGCGCCGGCTGTTGGCCTACGGGGCGCCCTTGGTCGCCTACGCCATCCTTCGCACCGTCCGTCCGCTTCGCTATCTCAGCGACGAGGTCGCCGGACTGGTGATGGTGCTGGCCGAGGTGGGGCTCAGCTTGGCCGTGGTCGTGGCCACCGACTTCTGGAACAGCCCGTACACCTTCTGTCTGGCCTCGGCCATCCTCGCCGCCGGCTTCGCTCGCGGCTTCGGGTTCGCCATTCGCACCGCCTGCACCGCCATTGCTGCGGTCGCCATTCCGTACCACGTGGTCGTCGAGGATCCGAGCGCATTGACCTCGGTGCAGTGGGGCGGCGAGCTCCTCCTCATCGCGCTCATCGCCGGCTACGCCCGCAGGCTGTTCGGCGAGGCCGAAGAGCAGAGCGCGCTGGCCCGCCAGGCCAACGACCTCCTGACCCGGCTCAACAGCGTCGCCCAGAGCCTCCCGGAGTCGCTCGACCTGACGGACACGGTCGCCACCACCATCGGCCATCTGCGCGAGCTCTTCCCCACCCACGTGATCGTGGTGCTCCTCCGTCAGGAAGCCGGCGACGACTGGAGCATCGCCGCCGCCGAGGGGGTTCGCCTGCCGATGGTCCTCTCCACCTCCGAGCTCCCCGAGGCCGCCCAACGGGCCCTGTCGTCACAGCGCTCGACCCTCTCTGATCGACCCGTCGGGTTCGACCCGCTCACCGAGGAAGGGATCTACGTCCCCCTCCTCGCTCGCGACCGGATGATCGGCCTCCTCGCCGTGGAGTTGCGCGAACCCGGACGGCTGGGCGAGAAGGAGGTGCAGTTGGGCGAGCGGGTCGCCGCCCAGGCGGCGCTCGCGCTCGACAACGCCCGATGGTTCTCCCGCCTCCGCACGGTCGGCGCCGACGAGGAGCGGACCCGGATCGCCCGCGACCTCCACGACCGGGTCGGACAGAGCCTCGCCTTCGTGTCGTTCGAACTCGACCGAATCAGCCGTCGCGCCGCGGGCGGACCCGTCGAACCCGAGTTGCTCCAACTTCGGGAGGAGGTGAGGCGGGTCGTCATCGAGGTCCGCGACACCCTCTATGACCTCAGGACGGACGTGTCGGAACGCAAGGATCTCGTCAGCACGCTGGCCGAGTTCCTCGACCGGGTGCAGGAGCGATCGAAGCTCGACGTGCAATTCGACCACGTAGCCGACCGCCGCCTCCCCCTTCGCCAAGAACGCGAGGTCTGGCGGATCGCGCAGGAGGCGGTCACGAACGCGCTGCGCCACGCCGAGTCGACGGCCATCTTCGTGCGTTGGCGTTGCGGTGAGGCGGGCGGGATGCTCGAGGTGGTCGACAACGGCAAGGGCATGCCCGTAGATACGGCAGGCTCAGGCGATCCGGCAGGCTCAGGCGATCCGGCGAACGCCGGCGACCGGTACGGCGTCGTCGGCATGCGCGAGCGGGCGGCGGCCATCAATGGTCGCCTCGACCTCTCGACCCCTCCCGGCGGCGGCACCGTCGTGCGCTGCGAGATTCCCCGTTGACCATCCGCCTGCTGCTGGCGGACGACCACACGATGGTGCGCCAGAGCATGCGCCGCTCGATGGAAGAAGCCGGCTTCGAAATCGTCGGTGAAGCGGCCGACGGGCGCGAGGCCGTGGAACTCGCCGCCCAACTCGCCCCGGACGTTGTCCTCATGGACGTGTCGATGCCGGTGCTCGGCGGGATCGAGGCGACCCGCCAGGTGCGCCAAGCACCCGGGGCCCCCCAGGTGGTCATGCTCACGATGCACGTCGACGCCGACGTCGTCCGCCAGTCCCTGCAGGCCGGGGCCGTGGGCTACCTCACCAAGGACTGCACGGTCGCCGAGGTCGTCGAAGCCGTCCGCCTCGCCGCCGACGGCGATGGCGCGGTCTCACCGGATCTCGCCGTCGCCCTGTTGCGCGAGGCCGGCGCCCTCGTCCCGGACGCCGCCACGCCCGAGGGACCCGTCGTGAGCGCCCGGGAGATCGAGGTGTTGCAACGTATCGCCGAGGGCGCGTCTCCTCCGGAAGTGGCCGAGCAGCTGTTCATCAGCGTGAAAACGGTCAAAAACCATCTTTCGTCCATCTACGAGAAATTGGACGCCCGCGATCGCACCCAAGCGGTGCTCAAAGGACTGCGCATGGGCATCATCCGCCTCGACTGAAGAAGGAAATGGGCCGAACGACCTATCGAAGTGTGCCCCCTGTTGGCCGATAGTTTCGGAGAGGAACCCGTAGCACCAACCAAGGAGATCCAGTGAACCTCGTGTCCTACCACCAGCAGATCGTGGCGCCGTACGTGCGCGCACGTTGGGGTGGCAACGATGAAACGGGTGCGAGCCTGGTCGAGTACGCCCTGTTGGTCGCGCTGATCGCCGTCGTCTGTATCCTTGCCATCACCTTCCTCGGCCGCAGCACCTCGAACAAGCTCAGCGGCCTCAGCTCCGGTATCGACGGCTGATCCGCGCTTGGCCGCGCGTGTCCACGGGGCACCGCGCCAGTACCGAGCGCGGAGCCTCGCTCGTCGAGTACGCGCTGCTCATTGGGCTGATCGCCCTCGTGGCCCTCGTGAGCCTTCGGTTCTTCGGGACCTCACGGGACAACAGCCTCTCCCGCAGTGCATCGACGCTCAGTGGCGTTGTGCGATTCACCCTTGCGACGTGGGGTTCCTGACCCAGACCAACCAACCGTCTCGTTGTCCGACTCGCCGCCAGCCTCCGCTGGCGGCGAGTTGCGCGTGCAACGGGCGCCGCACCTCCCAGACGACGACCTCGACACCGCGACGGTCGAGCACCTCGAGCGCGCCCTCGTCCCCCTGGAGGAGCCGCAGGTAGTCCCTCGTCATGTCGAGGGGGTACATGTCCACGCGATCGTCGAAGAACACGCGTGCGGAGCGGCCGTCGCGGAGGATCAGGTAGCCAGCAGCGACATCCGTCGTGAGTACCCGGGCCGGCCCCTCGTAGAGGCGTGCTGCCCGAACCGGATAGCCCTCGAAGGCCAGCGCCGGCTGGCTGGCGGCAACGGCGACGAACGCGAGGGCCATGGCGCCGAGCAGACCGGCGATGCCCAGGTGCACGAACGGCCGGGGGGGTTCGGCGCTCGGATCGGTCGTCGTAGCCGGAAGGGCGCGGGCCAGGCTCCGGGCGAGCACCGGCGCGGCCACGATGGCGGCCATCGGCAGGTTGCGCTGGGCCACCAGGCCGGACACGACGAACGCCGACAACGGGACGACGTCCGCCCACGTCGGTCGGGCGCGCCGGCTCCGAGCGAGCAGCACGACGATGGCGAAGAAGCAGAGCGCAGTGAAGATTCCCGTGGCCCGACCGACGTCGGGGGGACGCCACTCGGCCACCTCGGCGAAGGCTTCCCGCTTCGACAGGACGGCGACCGGAAAGCTCATCAGCCGCGGTCCCAGCGGGTTCACGCAGGCCACCAGCAAGCCGACCCCGAAGCCCCCGAGCCACGGAAGGACGGGCGGGCGGCGTTGGCCGTCGAGGCGTTGTCCGATGGCCGACAGGATCAGCCATCCCAGACCGAGGACGAACGATCCGTGACTGTTGACCCAGACCCAGACGACGGGCACCAACAACCACCACGGACGTCGACGCTCGACGAGCAGGATCGTGGCTGCGAGACAGACCAGTCCGAAGGCCAGCGGACGGGGTGACCAGTAGACGACGCCGGCGCCGATCGACAGTGCCGCCGCCAGTCCCGTGCGCAAGGGCGTCGACGAGCGGGCCAGCGTCGCCACCAGCCAGCCCAGGAGGCCGTAGAGGAGGCCCTGCTCGATGCGAACGAGCGGGAGACCTCCAAGGCGCTCAGCGACCCCGTAGGACGCCGACGCCAGCCAACTCTGCACCACCCAGGGCTCGCCAACCGCCGTGAACGAGTACGGATCGCTGCGGGGAATCGAACCGGTGCGCACCAGGTCGAGCCCGGTGCGCAGGTGGATGAAAAACGAGTTGTCGCCGAGGGGGCGCAGCCCGAGGCGGAGCCCGAGCAGAGCGAACGTCGCCACGAACAACGACTCGAGCGTCGGCGCCCGCCGCGACATCTAGAACCCAGACGAGAGGAGGTTCAGCGCCGCCGGCCCGAGGAGCACCACGAAGATGCCGGGGAACACGCAGAACACCATGGGGAAGAGCAGCTTGACCGGCGCCTTCAGCGCCTCTTCCTGGGCCTGTTGGCGGCGCTTGATCCGCATCTCCTCCGACTGTCCACGAAGGATCCTCCCGATCGACACGCCGAAGGTCTCGGCCTGGATCAGGGCAAGGATGAACGAGTGCAGTTCCGGCACGTCAGTGCGGGCATCGACGGCGCGCATGGCGTCGGCCCGACCGGCACCGGCCCTGAGCTCACCCAACATCCGGGCGAACTCCTCGGTCAGTGGCCCGGGCACAGAGCCCACCGTGCGTTCGAGCGCCTGATCGAATCCGAGGCCGGCTTCGACGCTGATCGTCAGCATGTCGATGACGTCGGGGAGGCGGGTGCGCATGGCCTGGCGGCGTTCTTCCATCTGGCGGTTCAGCACGGCATCGGGGCCGAGCAGGAACGCCAGGCCGAGGAGGAGGAAGAGCAGCACCTTGGTCTTGAGCGGGGCCGGGAGCAGGATGGCGACGACGAGGGTGGCCGGAACGGCGGCCGCCGAGAGCACCCGGATGGCGCGGAAACGGTCGAGTTCCTCGGCTCCGGGCCGTCCGGCGATCACGAGCTTCTTGCGCACGCCCTCCATGTAGCCGGCCGGCATGAAACTGCGTCCGACAGCGACGAGTGACCGACCGACCGGCTGGAACACCCGTTGGATCAGGGGCGCCTCGAGCTCGCGCGTCCGCAGGTCCACACGCTCGTAGCCCTCGATGGCCTTCAGCGACGCTTGAACGGTCGACCGCTCCTCGGCCCCCGTCATCGCCGCCCACAATCCCAGCGAAACGGCGAGGAAGACGGCGATGACGGCGATGAGCAGCAGCGTCGATGCGGGCATCAGACGTCGATCTCGATCGTCTTCTTCATCCACAGGAAGCCGGCGAGGGTGAGGACGGTCGCCGCCAGGATCATCACCTTGCCGAGGCCGGTGGTGAAGAGAATGTTCATGTACCCGGGATTGATGACGGCGATGATGACGCCGATCACGAACGGCAGGGCGCCGACGATGATGGCGCTCAGCCGGCCTTCGGCGGTGAGGGCACTGACCTCGCGGCGGAGGCGCTCGCGGCTGATCATGGTGTCGGCCACCGAGGTCAACAGCTCCGCCAGGTTGCCGCCGACCTCACGCTGGATCCGGATGGCCATGACGACCCAGTCGAAGTCGCGGCTCTGCATACGGGCCGCGAGGTCTTCGAGGGCGAGTTCCATGTCTCGGCCGAGTCGGGTCTCGAGCACCACCCGTCGCAATTCGCGGCCCGTGGGGTCGGCGACCTCCTGGGCGACGGCGTCGAGGCCCTGCAACAACGAGTACCCGGCCCGCAGTGAGCTGGCCAACAGCTGCAGAGTGTCCGGAAGTTGGGCGTTGAACGCGCCGCGCCGCCGACTCCCGAGTTGGCTCAGGAGGGCGAAAGGCACGAGGGCCCCGATGAGAAGGGCCGACAGGGCCACGAGCGGGCCGCCGAGGGCGAACGCGAGAACCCCCAGGACGAACAGCCCGCCCGAGGCGAAGATCACGGCCTCCTGGGCCCGCAACTTGAGGTCGGCCTGATCGAGTCGGGTGTCGAGGCGATCGAGGGCGCCGCCGCGACCAGCAAGTTCGACCGTGCGCTCGACCGCACGACGGATCGACTCGGGGACGAACGAACGATTGGCATCGACCTCCTCGGTGGCCCCAACCGAGCGCCCGCCGGCGGCGTAGGCCTCGAGGACGTCGGAGAGCGCGGGCCCGTCGCGACGCATCAGCACGAGTCCTGCTCCGAGCACTCCTGCGGCCAACGCCGCCAGGATGGCGATCAAGAGAGGTCCGCCGGCCACCAGGAATCCCGGCGTGGACGGCGCGACCACCGCCCGAGGCTGGGCGGCCGTGCCGAGACTCACGCTGTTGACGGCGATCGACCCCTCGGCCACCGCGTCGCCGACCTTCACCGACAGAAGGATGTCCGGCGTCTTGGCCGTCGACACCCACGAGATCTCGTACTGGTTCTGCAGGACGCCCTGAAGATCGGCGTAGATGCGACCGAGTTGACTCGCGTCCCTGGTCTCGATGAAGGAGCCACCGGCCTCGTCGGCCAGCGACCGCAACGCCGGGACGTCGGACTCACCCGAGCCGGTGATGGCGATGGAGAAGACACCGGCTTGGGCGCTCCGAGCGGCCCCTGCCGCATCGGCGGCCGACGACCCGGAGACGGTATCGGCGCCGTCGGACAGGACAACGAGGTACGGCAGCAGGTCGGAGCGCTCGGTCAACAGGTTGGCGCCGACCCGAACGCCATCCCACAACGCCGTCTCGCCCGCGGGCTCGAGGGCGTCGATGACCGGAAGCAACGCGGCTGCATCGCCGGTGAAGTTCACGGCCACGCGCGCCTCGTTGGCGAAGGTGACGAGCGCGATCTGGTCGTTCGGAAGCTTGCGTTCGACGAACTGTCGGGCCGCCGCTTTGGCCTGGTCGAGCCGACCGTTGGCCTTCATCGATCCCGAAGTGTCGATGACGAGGACGATGCCGACGGCGGTGGTCGACTCGGCCAGCGGCACGACGTCGATGTCGTTGAGGAGACGGCCGTTCTCCCGCACCGTCACCTCGGCGAGGTCGGGCCGCTCGCCGGTGAAGAGAGCCGACAGTTTGACCTCAGGGAAGGCACTGGTGTCGATCTTGCGGATGGTCAGTTGCTCGACCGCGTGCACCGGAGGGGCCGTGAGCACGACAACAAGCACGACGGTGGCGATGAGGGCGGCCAGGCGCCGGGCAATCATTCGGAGGCGGTGCGGCGGACGAAGTCCTCGCCCTCGAACATGTCGTCGCTGAGGGGAACTCCGAGGTCGGCCAGTTGCTGCTCGAACTGCGGCCGTACTCCGGTCGACTTCAGATGACCGTTGAACTTGCCGTCGTCGTCGACCCCCATGCCGAAGTCGAAGAGGAAGAGGTCGGACGTCAGCAACTGGTCGTCTTGCATGCCGAGGACCTCGCTCACGTGCGTCACGCGGCGGGTTCCGTCTCGGAGGCGCGAGAGCTGGACGATCAGGTCGAGGGCCGATGCCATCTGCTCACGAATGGCCCGCACCGGGAGATCGAACCCCGACATCAACGTCATGGTCTCGATGCGGGCGAGGACGTCACGGGGACTGTTGGCATGGATGGTCGTCAACGAGCCGTCGTGGCCGGTGTTCATGGCCTGCAACATGTCGAGTGCCTCGCCCGAGCGGCACTCGCCGACCACGATGCGATCCGGCCGCATGCGCAGGGCGTTGCGGACGAGGTCGCGGATCGTGACCTCGCCGCGTCCTTCGATGTTCGGTGGCCGGGCCTCGAGGGCCAGGACGTGCGTCTGATTGAGCTGCAATTCCTTGGCATCCTCGACGGTGACGATGCGCTCGTTCGAGGGGATGAACGACGACAGCACATTGAGGGTGGTCGTCTTACCGGTGCCGGTGCCGCCGGCGACGACGACATTGAGTCGGCCCCGGACGCACGCCTCCAGGAACCGCCCGACCGGCTCGGAGAACGTCCCGAAACCCACGAGATCCTCGACACTGAACGGCTCAGCTGCGAACTTCCGGATGGTCAGGAAGGGACCGCCGATAGCCAAGGGATGCACGACGGCGTTGACCCGCGAACCATCGGGGAGGCGGGCGTCGACCATCGGCGTGGCTTCGTCGATGCGTCGGCCGACCTGTCCGACGATCTTGTCGATGATGCGCCGGAGATGGCTCTCGTCGATGAACGTCGTCGACGTCATCTCGATCTTTCCCTCACGCTCGACGAACACCCGACCCGGTCCGTTGACCATGACTTCGGTGACCGACGCGTCGTGGAGGTGACGGTCGATGGGCCCGTAGCCGAGGATGTCGTCGGAGACGTCGCTCTGGAGCTGTGTCCGATCGACAGCCGAGATCGGGGTCGTCTCACGGTTCAGCGCCGCCTGGAGCGAGTCCAGGACCCGGGTCCGCAACTCCTCCTCGGACAGCCGCTTGTCGTAGAGCACGGCGCCGAGTTCGTCGATCAGCTGCCCGTGGATCTTCTGGCGGAGGTCGTCGAGGAGTGGGTTGCGACCCGAGGCCGTGACCTGGCCTTGCGCGTCCTGGAGGCGGCGATAGAGCGACACGACGCCGGGTTACCGGCCGCCCGTCTGCTCCGCGGCGAGCGCCGGGAACAGATCGGCCATCCGCTCGAGGCTCCTGGACACGCCGGACTTCGGCGCGTCGACCACGATCGGGACGCCCTTGTTGATCGATTGTGGAACGGCGATGTCGCTGGGGATGAGGCAGTCGGCCTTCATCTGCAACGTCCGCTCGACGTCAGCGATGTCGAGCTTCACCTTGGAGTTGGCCCGGTTGAGCGTGAGCTTCACCTTGGCCGCCGGGATGTGCAGCAACCGCAGCGTCTGCAGGCCGATCTTGGTGTTCTTGATGTGGGGGATGTCCATGCCCGCCATCAACACGATGTCGTTGAACGACGCCGGGGTGTCGATGACGACGTGCGAGCAGAAGGACGTGAGGATCTCGAGGATTCGGCGCATATGGGGCAGGCTCACGGAATCGGCGAAGGCGGGCTCGATCGGGGCGGCCAGCACGTAGAGCCCCGTCGACTCGTGCTTGATGAGAAGGCTCTTGAGGACCGACTCGTCGAGGCGGTCCATCACGTTGACGGCATCGATGATGGTGTTGGCCGGCGCCATGCCGAGCATCACGGCCACGTCGCCGAACTGCAGGTCGGCATCGACGAGGACGACCGGCTTGGGGTTGCGGCGAGCGAGGATGGCGGCCAGGTTGGTGGCGACGAACGACTTGCCGGCGCCGCCTTTGGTCGAGAACACAGTGACGATGCGTCCACGCTCGGCGTTCCTCTTCCCGGGCACGTCGGCGGGCGGGGCCACGAAGGCCATCACGTTCAGCTGCTCGGCGGCTCGTTCGACGGCTTCACGTAGCTGTCCCGTATCGGCTGGAAGCGCGATCACGTCGCTGATCCCGGACCGGATGGCCTGCTGGAGGATCTCCGTCGACAGCTCGTCGACCACCATCACTGCACTCGTGCCTGGCCGATTGCGGGCCAAGCGGCTCACGTCGGCCAGACCCGCAGCATCGGCGAACGAAGGGCCGACCACGACCACGAGCGGTGCTGCGCCGTCGATCTTGGCCTCGACCGCCGCCAGCGACGGGAACGCGGTAGCTCGTGCACTCTCACCCAGCTGCATGGCCAGGCGGGTACGGAGTTTCGGATCATCGTCGACGACGGCGACCGAGAGCGAGGAAGTGTTCGATTCGACGGACGAGAGGCTAGCCACGGGCATCACCCACCCGGAGTCGCTCCGCCGTTGAAGAGGTTGCCGCCGTTGATCGGCGGGACCTGGACCGGTTGGTTGTCGCTGGGTACAAGTGTCAGGTAGAGCCCACCACCCTGTTGGGCGGCGAAGACGATCCGCGACGCCGCTTCCTGCGGCACGTGGAAGGTGATCAGCCCGCTGCCCGGATTCGTCACCTCGGCCGTCTCGCCCGGCTGAGGAGCAGCCGTGGTCCCGATGGCCAGGATCTCGACGTTCTGGAACAACAACCGCTGCGAGTCGCCGTCAGCCACCAGGATGTTGACGCGATCGCCGGGGACGAGCAGCCCGGCGACGCCCCGAACCTGATCGACCGAGACGGTGACGGCGACTTTGCCGGCGTCGATCTTCTGCGAGAAGGTGATCTGAGCCTGGCGCGGATCGACGAACTGGCCCTCGACCAGGATCGTATTGGCGGACAGCGGTCCCAGGGCGACCTTGCCCGCCAGAGGATCGAGCGCGGTCAACGCCGACCCGGGACGGAAGTTGCGCGGCACCTTGGTGGCCTTCACGAACTCGTTGGCCGCCTGTTCGCCGGGGAGTCCCTTGGGGATGTCCTTGGTGACGACGAACACCTCGACCAGCTCGGCCCCCTGGAAGGCCCGATCCTCGATTCCGCGCACGTAGACGAACGTCGCACTGGCCGCAAGCGCAGCAAGGACGACGGCGACGACCACGATCAATGTGCGGCGAGAGCCCAAGACGGTCGATTCCTCAGTTCAAAAAACTGGGCCAGGTACCCGACTCGGCCCTCCAGTGGGAGTAAGCATCGGCTGATGTGCAAGGCAAGGCAAGCATCTCCTGGAAAAAGTTCAGGTCTCTCTGTCTACCGTCGATAACGAACGGGTGAAGCGGGTTGATCCCCTTCGCGCCCTTCGCGGTCGGAGGCGGCGCGACGAAACCGGCGCGTCCCTGGTCGAGTTCGCCCTCGTCCTGCCCATTTTCATGATGTTGCTCCTCGGCATGTTCACGGGCGGCCTCGCCTACAGCCGCAAACTCTCGGTCGCCCAGGCCGCTCGCGAAGGGGCCCGCTACGGGGCCACCCTGCCCATCCCTGCGAACGTCGATGTCTGGTTGGGGCAGGTCGCCGACCTCGTCATCGCCAGCGGCGACGGGGAGCTCACGGCCGGCCGGCCCGGCCAGCGAGTCTGCGTCGCCTACATCAACGCCAGCGGTGCGGTCCGGAGTCGCCAACAGACGGGCGCGTCCGTCGTCTTCACCGGCGCTCCGTGCGTCGCCAGCGACGGTCGCACCGCTGGCGTTGATGTAGGCGACGCAGACTCG
>JBKJLU010000114.1:0-6055 GCA_046596815.1 Acidimicrobiales bacterium
CCTCCTGCGCTGGTACGACGACGAAGACTGACCTCGGGCGAGGATCAGACGTCGGATGACGCGCTTGCGCTGGGGTCACGGCGTCGGTTGCGGGCGACGGCGGCCAGCAAGAGGGCGACGACCAAGAGCAGGGCGAGGGCGAGCCAGGGGTAGGCGCCGAGGGAGGCGATGAGGCTTTCGTCGTCGGGTTCGAGCAGGGTGGTCATGGCGACCCGCTGCAGCACGGCGGGCGCTTCGCCGGCGGGAGAAAGGGCGGGCTCGGCGACCACGGCGACGGCCATCCGATCGGACGAGAGCGTGCGTGGGGCGTTGACCCGCACGTCGATGATCCGGGTGGCGCCGGGGGCGAGCGTGAGGGGCGAGGCGGGGAGCTCGATCCACGAGACGGGTTCGGTGTCGCCGCCGAGGGAGGCCTGGCCGTCGGCCGCGACGGTGGCCGGTGACACCGAGAGGGTGAGGGCCAGCGGGGCGTCGGTCTTGTTGAAGAGGCGCAGCTGCCCGGTCGAGGTGGTGCCGGCTCGGGTGGTGATGTGGAGGCGTCCGTCGGGCGACGGGGTGACCACATCGAGACCGAAGGTGGTGGTCTCGATCGCGGCAGCCGCCGCCGGCATCGTCAGGGCGACGACAGCGGCGGCGGCGGCGAGAAGCGTGCGGATGCGGCGACGCTACTGGAGGGCGGTCACCACCAGCGTGCCCCGGTACTGCCCTGCGGGCACGCCGGACGGCACCGCCACGTTGAGGGTCGGGAGCGACATGTAGGTGCCGGTCTGGGAGAGGATCAGTCCGGAGGTCAGGCCCTGGGGCGTGCCCACGGTGGCGGCCAACAGGCTGTCGATCTGGGCCGTCGACAACGCTCCGATGGCCGGGAGTTGCGCTTGCAGCGCCGCGGTCACGGTGGCGAGGGGGACGAGGGTCGCCAGCGGGGTCGTCGTCAGGGCGTTGGTGAGCGCCGTCAGGACGGCCGGGGTGGAGACAGGAGCGCCCGAGACGACCTGCTTGGGCGTCGGCGAAAGGGAAGCGGCCGCAGCCTTGCCGGCGGTGTCGCCGTCACCGACGGTGCCGGCCCCGAACTCGGCGTTGGTGAAGGGGCCGGTCTGGTTGGCCTGGGGGAGCAGCGGCAGGTTGCTCAGCGCCGCGAGGTCGACGGTGACGTTGAGGTTCTGCACGTTGCCGGTGAGTCCCGTGGTGGTGATGGTGCAGGCCGGGGTCAGGCCGGTCATGGCCAGTGCGAGGGCCGCACAGATGGTGGCGTCCGTGATCGTCGTCACCGTGTTCACCAGGGGCTGGACGGCGGCCGAAACGCCGAGGATGTTGAGCGGGTTCGCCTGCGATCCGAGGCTGACGCCGGAGCTGGGGATCTTCGTCCCGTACTGGAGGCCGCCGCTGTCGAGGTAGAGGTTGGTCATGGTGGCGCTGACCGTGAACGGCGTGCGGGTGAACGACGAGTCGACGACCCGCACCCGGAAGGGCAGCGACCGCACGCTCCCGAAGTCGAGTGACGAGAGCGACTGTCCGGTCATCGACTCGACGTGCAGCGTGCGGGCCGACGTCGTGTTCTGCAAGGTCACCGGCACCGATTGCGCGGAGACGGGAGCCCCGCTGGCACCGAGGGCGAGGCCCGAGAGGGCGGCCATGGCGGCGAGAGAAGTGGCGAGGCGGGTCTTACGCACGGAGGCGCTCCAGTCGGGTTCGGGCGGCGGCCACGGCGACCGTGCCGAGAAGGATGAGGCTGACGCCGGTGCCAACGAGCATGTCGACAGGGGCGCCGGTGGTGGCGAGGGGGGGATTCGACGACGAAGATGGAACGCCGGGGGTGGCGAGGGGGGATGAGGGCGCGCCGACTTCGACGCTGACCGTGACCGCACCACTTCCCTCCATGAGATGCAGTATCGGGCGACACCGGCCGAAAGGGGATAGCGAGAAATGATCATTTCGACACCCCCCATGTGGAAGGTGCTGGTCGTGGAGGACAACGTGGCCCACGCCCGGTTCGTCCGCAGCGTCCTCGAGGCCATCGACGTGCCGGTCGACGTCCACCAGGCGGGCCGCCTCACGTCGGCGTGCGAGCGGCTGCAGAACGAGACCTTCGATTTCATCGTCACCGACATGCACCTGCCCGACGGACAGGGGGCGTCAGTGGTAGCCGAACTCGTCGAACTGGCCGGCGACATCCCCGTGGTCGTGGTCAGCGCCCTCGACGATCCGGGCATGGTGCAGGCGGCGATGTCGGCGGGCGCCCACGACTATCTGGTGAAGGATCGGCTCACCCCCGAACTCCTCGGCCACGCCCTCGTGCGGGCCGGGCAGCGGGCGACGAGCCAACGGTCGGCCGCCGGAGGTGCCCTGATCGACGCGGTATCCGGCGCCTACAACCCGCGTGGTCTCGAACTGGCGGCGACCAAGGCCGTGGCCTTCGCCCGTCGCCTCAAGCACCCGGTGACGTTCGTGCACGTGGAGGTGCGGGCCTCGGCCGAGGAAGCGACCGAGGTCGTCCGGTTGGCCGTCGGTCTGGTGCGAGACGCCGACTTCGTGGGACGGATCGGGATGCGGCGCGTCATCCTCGTGCTGCCCAACGACCGCTCGGATCCGCCGGCGTTGCTGGGGCGGATGGCGTCGCGGTTGGCCGACTCCGAACTCTCCGGCGTCGACTTGGGGATCGAGGTGCGGCGCTTCGACCCGGACAACCCGGCCGGCGTCGTCGAGCTCTTGGCCGTCGCCCCCGATCCGGTCGAGGAGGCGCCGATGCCGGGGCCCCGTCGCCGCGTGTTGGTGGTGGCCGACGATCCGGCTCTCGTGACGGTGGTGCGCTCGGCCATCGGCACGGGATGGCGAGTGCTCGAAGCGACGTCGGCGGGCCAGGCCGTGCGCATCGCTGCGCTCGAAGAACCCCACCTGTCCATCGTCGACCTGGACATGGACGGGGGCGAGGGACTCGCCGTCGTGCGCAAGATCAGCGAGCAGGCCGAGGTTGCCGGGATGTCGATCATCGGGATCGTCGGGGGCCCATCGGGCGAGCAGCAATCGAGCAGCCGGGCCCGCGGCATGGCCGCCATCGTCGAGCGGCGCCACCTCCCTACCGATCTGGCCTTGGAAGCCGAGCGCGCCCTGCGGTAGCTCGACCGGTATCGGCCGGCCCGACGGCCATACCCTGTCGGTCATGACCGACCTTCCTCCTCACAGACGATGGGGGAGGAGCGGGCGGCCGAGCCGGAAGCGGCAGGTGCAGACGACGAATGCCATCGCCGTCGTCACCGATCCCGCGCTCACGCGACTCGACGTCGACGAACTCACGGCCGAGCTCCTCACCCGCACCCGGCGGGAGCTCGGCTCCGACCTGGCCGGCGTCGTGTTGGCCAATGATCACGACGATGGACTGACGGCGATGGCGGTGCACGGTCCGGCCGGGGCCGAGGCCGGATTCTCCGTCGAGGATGGGGACGGGCTCCTCGCCTCCGTGGCCGAGCGCGCCGTCGCCGCGCTGGCGAACGACACCACCGCCACCAAGGTCGCGAGTGCGCTGGAGGGCCGGGCCATCCGCTCGTTCGCCGGCTGCCCGATGCACGTCGACGGGCGACTGCTCGGCGTCTGCTTCGTCACCGCCCCCAAGGCCGGCGCCTTCGACCGCGAAGACCTCAACGTCGTCCAGCGGGTCGCCGACCGGATCGCCGTGAGCCTCGACCGCGCCCGGCTGGCGGCGGCGGATCGCACCGGGCGCACCGCCCTGGCCGAGGGGCAGGCGAGGCAGCGGAGCCTCGTCGAGGCCGCCCCCTTCGGCATCATCGAACTCGACGTGGCCGGCACCGTGCAACGGTGGAACCAGGCGGCCACCGAGTTGCTCGAGTGGCCGGTCTTCGCCGACGGGATCGAGTTCCCGCCGCTGCGGCCCGAGATCGCCTCGCAGGTCGCGCAACTCGTGCGGGCCACCCGCTACGGCCGCAAGCGCGAAGGCACGGAAGTGCGGATCGACCGCCGAGGCGCGCCACCGGTGACCCTCGATCTGAGCGGGGCCCCGATCCTCGATGCCGATGGCCACGTCGCCGGGGTGATCGTCGTCATCGGCGACGTGACCGAGCAACGGCAACTCGAGCAGCACCTCCGCCAATCCCAACGACTCGACGCCATGGCGCGGCTGGCCGGCGGGGTCGCCCACGACTTCAACAACCTGCTCACGGTGGTCGTCGGCTACAGCCAGTTCCTCCTCCAGCAATTGCCCGCCGACAGCGACATCCGCCCCGACATCGAGGCCATCGGCAAGGCCGGCGCCCGAGCCGGGGAGCTCACCAATCAGCTGCTCACCATCGGCCGGCGCCAAGTGGTGGAGCCCGTGGTGTTCGACGCCCAGGAGCGGGTGGCCGACCTGGCTTCGATCATCGAGCGGCTGGTCGGCGAGGGCATCGACCTGCGGGTCGTCACCGGCAAGGGCACCGGCCGGGTGCGGGTCGACCCCCACGAGTTCGAGCAGGTGGTGATGAACCTGTGCATCAACGCCCGTGACGCCATGCCCAAGGGAGGCCGCCTGGTCGTGGAGTGCCGTGGACTCGAGCTCGACGCCGACGCGGCCGCGACCGCAGCGGTGGCGCCTGGCCACTACCTCTTGGTCACCGTGGCCGACACCGGGACGGGCATGAGCGACGAGGTCCGCGAGCACTGCTTCGACCCGTTCTTCACCACGAAGGACCGGGGCAAGGGATCGGGACTCGGGCTGGCCGCCGTCTACGGGGTCGTCAACCAGAACGGCGGGCACATCGACGTCGACACCGAGCCGGGCCGGGGAACGACGTTCCGCCTCTTCCTCCCGATGTCGTCGGAGCCCGTGGCCGAGGAGCCGAAGAAGAAGCGGACCGCCCGCCGGTCGACGGCCCGGCCCCGAATCGGGCGCATCCTGCTCGTGGAGGACGAGGACGCGGTTCGCAACCTGGCGAGGGCGGTGCTCGAGAACCAGGGCCACACCGTGGCCGAGTTCTCGTCGGCCGAGGACGCTCTCGCCATGGCCCGCCGGGTGAAGCTCCCCTTCGACGTGCTCGTGTCCGACGTCGTCATGCCGGGGATGCAGGGCGATGTGCTGGCCCGGGAGATCACCGAGTTGTGGCCGAAGGTGAAGGTGTTGCTGGTGTCGGGGTACGTCGAGCGGGCGGCGGCGCTGCGTCGCGATCGGGTCACCTTCCTGGCCAAGCCTTTCGCCCTCGACGACCTGGCCGAACGGGTGGCCGGCCTGCTTCCTCCACCGCCCCGGAAGCGGGCGGCGTCGACGGCGACACCAACGGACGTCGGCGTGCGGGGCACGCCCCGCTCGAAGGGGCCGAGGGCTCAGGGCTCGAAGCGGTAGCCGGCGCCTCGCACCGTCCGGATCCATCGGGGCTTCAGCGGGTCGGACTCGATCCGGCGGCGCACCCTGCGGACGTGCTCGGTCACCGTGGCGTCGTCCTGCCACTGCGACGACGACCCCCACACATGGTCGAGCAACTGGTCGCGGCTGAAGACCTGCCGGGGGGAGGCGGCCAGGAAGGCCAGCAGGTCGAACTCCTTGGCCGTCATCTCCACCGGTGAGCCGTCGACCTCGACCTGGCGGGCGCCGACGTCGATCGTCAGCCCGTCGAAGGTCAGGGTGTCGCCAGGTCCGGGTGAGGTGACCGCCGAGGGGGCACGTCGGCTCCGCCGGAGGACGGACTGGATCCGTGCCACCAGTTCCCCGGGAGAGAAGGGCTTCACCACGTAGTCGTCGGCGCCGAGTTTGAGGCCGAGGATGCGATCCGCTTCGTTGCCCAGCCCCGTGAGCAGGATGACGGGCACGTCGCTCGACTCCCGCAGCTCGGCCAGCAGGTCGCGCCCGTCCTGTCCGGGGAGGAGCACGTCGAGGAGCACGAGGTCGGGGGGGTTGGCGGCCCGGGCCGCAGCGGCGGAGGCGGCGTCGCCGGCGAGGTCGACCTCGAAGCCCTCGACCGAGAGCACTCGGCGCAGCAACGACCGGATCTGCTCGTCGTCGTCGACCACCAGCACCCGCATCGCTTCATTGTCGGCGGTCGAGTGCCGATAGGTCTACCGAACCCACGAAAAC
>JBKJLU010000127.1:0-2938 GCA_046596815.1 Acidimicrobiales bacterium
ACCGACATGACCTATCACCTCGTGGCCGAACTGAAGGTGCCAGTGGTGGGGTTCATCAAGCGGAGGGCCGAGCACCGCATCCTCGGGACGGCGCTCCGGGAACTCAAGGCGCGCGCCGAGTCGGCCACTTGAGGGATCCGGTGGCGAACGAGCTGTCGACCAGGATCCTTCTCCTGACGGGGAAGGGCGGTGTCGGAAAGACGACCGTTGCCGCTGCAACCGCCCTCCGTTGCGCGGACGCAGGACTTCGGACGGTCGTGCTCAGCACCGATCCGGCGCACTCGCTCGCCGACGCCTTCGGGGTGCATCTCGACTCCACGGTCCGGCGCATCACGGACGATCTCTGGGGCCAGCAACTCGACGCCACCGAGCGCCTCGAGGACGTCTGGGGCGACGTGCAGCGCTATCTCGTGACCCTCCTCGACTGGGCCGGCGCCGACGCCATCGCCGCGGAGGAGTTGGCCGTGGTGCCCGGACTCGACGAGATCTTTGCGCTGGCCGACATCAAGGCTTTTGCCGAGTCCGGCGAGTGGGACGTCGTGGTGGTCGACTGCGCGCCGACGGCCGAGACCCTTCGACTGCTGTCGCTGCCCGACATCCTCGGTTGGTACATGGATCGCATCTTCCCGGCGGGACGGTCGGTCGCCAACCTGGTGCGGCCGCTCCTCCAACGGGTGACGCAGCTCCCGGTCGCCGGCGACGGGGTCTTCGAGGGCATGCGCCGTTTCTACGACCGACTCGCCGGGGTGAAGGAGTTGTTGACGAACGCCGAGTTGGCGAGCGTTCGACTCGTGGTCAACCCGGAGCGCATGGTCATCGCCGAAGCGCGACGGACCGCGACCTATCTGGCTTTGTTCGGCTACGGCGTCGATGCCGTCATCGTCAATCGACTGCTGCCCGACGAGATCACGGATCCCTGGTTCAAGGCGTGGAAAGAGACCCACGCGGAACATCTCGAAGCCATCGAGGCGGATTTCGCTCCGGTTCCGGTGTTCCGGGCCCAGCTCGCCGGCGAGGAGCTCATCGGGGTGGCGCGGTTGCGTCAGTTCGCCGACGAGCTCTACGGCGACACCGATCCCGCAGCCGTCCTCCACGTGGGGCGCCCTTTGACGGTCGAAGCCAGGAGCGACGAGTGGGTGCTCGGGCTCAACCTCCCCTTCGCCGATCGAGACGATCTCGAGCTTGGGCGCACCGCCACGGAGCTCCTCGTTCGGACGGGTGCACACCGGCGGGCGGTGGTGCTGCCTGACTCCTTGCGCAGCCGGGCCGTGCGGGGTGCGACGATGGTGGGCGACCGGCTCGAGGTGACGTTCACCTCGGCCCCGACATGCAGCGAGGAGCGGAGTTGAACGACGACCGAGCCCGTCAGGGGATCGAGCACCTGCAGGCTGCTGGCGTCGAGGTCATCTCCGCTCTACGCGCCTTCCTCGATGTTGCCGAGGACCTCATCCGTGACCCGGCCGCAGCCGCCACCCTCGCCGCCTCGTTGGCGGAGGTCGTGCGGACCGAGGGCAGGCGTTCCGAAACGTCTGAAGAGCATGACGACGAGCCCCGAGTGACCCGGATTCGCGTTTCGTGATCCTCGTCGAGATCCGCGTCGACCGTGGGGAGTCCATCGCGCTGGTGCATCCGGGCCTGACCCATGTCCAGGGACTCGACGCGGGCGCCCGTCGAGCGTGGGCGGACGCCCTGGCCCGGGCGCTGCGGGGCGAGTCCGACCCGACGGCGCCCATCGAGATCGAGGTCGAGATCGACGGGAAGCGCCAACCCCTCACTCCTGCGCTGGCCCGGTCGCTCGCCGTCGGTGACGCCGCCCGATCGGTCATCGTCTTCGCCGCCGACCTTCCTGGCGCCAAGGCCAGAGCAACACCAGTGGCGGTCGACGATTTGGCCGCCCTCGAAGCCGAGGTCGCCTCGGCCGAGGCCAGGGTCGCTCGCCTGCGAAACGAACGCGCCGCCGCCGATCGCTCGACCACCGAAGCCGTCGATGCGTTCATGGCTGCGAGTCACCGGGTCGACAAGGACGCCGAGTCGATCCTGGCCAAGGCCGAGCAACGACACGCGGCCGCAACGGCAACCTTGGCCGCCGCCCAGGAGGCACGGGCGGAGGCCGACGAGGCCGCCAGAACCCAGGCGGAGACGGACCGAATCGGGCGCGACGGGCTGACCGCACTGCAAGCCGAGCGCACACGGTTGGAGAACGACCGCTCGGGCTTGGTGGCCCGCATGGTCGAGACCGGCGATCCTGGTGATCCTGCACCGGTGGAGTCAGCCTTGGCCGCGCTTCGGCGGCTGCGCCAGGTCAAGCGCAAGCCGTCGTCGCAAGGCTCGGCGATCGCCGATCGGTGGGCCGCGTCCATCGCTCGGCTTGCCGCGTTGCCACAGCCGCCGCAACCTCCGGAGTGGCTGGTCATTCCCGCGTTGGCGGCGTTGCACGAGGCCAAGGACGCGGTGGCCGCGGCCAAGGCGAACTCCGAGCCGAAGCAGGTCGACCCTTCGAAGATCGAGGCGCTCGACCGTGCCCACCGGGAGGTGCTCGAGGCCGAGCAAAAGTCGATGCGCAAGGGGAGCCGCATCCATCGTCGGCGCCTCGACGGCGCCCACGCAGCCGAGCAGGCGGCCTTGTCCGAACTCGGGGTCAAGAGCTACGGCGAGTACCTCCAGCGGATGGCTCCAGGAGCCGACTCTGGCGGCGGTCCGGATCGGTTGGCGGCCGCCGAGGCAGGCCTGGCCGACGCCGAGGCCGTCTGGGAAGAGTTGCACGGCGGTCAGGCCACCTCCGAGTGGACGGCGGCGAAAGAAGAGCAGGCCTTTATCCGCCAGGAGGCCCACGACCTCCTCGGGCGCGCCGTCGACGACACCCAGTTGGAAGCCGAACTACGGGCCCACCTCGAGGCCGTCGTCGAGACGGGCTGGGCCGCGAAAGAACTGGCCGCGG
>JBKJLU010000427.1:0-6201 GCA_046596815.1 Acidimicrobiales bacterium
CCGTCGTCCTCGAGCTCGGTGCGCACATCCCACTCCCTCACCGACGTGGCCCGACCGTCCTTCCAGACCCAGCCACGGTGCAGGTCGCCGGCGTCGGTACCGATGCGGATACCGCCGAAGTGAGTGCCGTCGCCGATGTTGATCGAGAACCACCGCCACATCTTCGGGCCGCCCCAACGGCGCGGTCCCCAGGACTTGTCGCGGTTACCCCTCGCCTCGTCGCCGAGGACGGCACGCTGACCGTTGGCCTCGATCCATCCCGACCACCGGCCGGCCTGCTCGAGGTGCCCCTTTCCGACGATCTGTCGGGTCGCCGCCGACGATCCGGCGCCTTCGTTGCCCTGGCCATCGGCCCCGATGGCCGGCGTCAACGCGTCGAACGTCACGTCCATGGCGACCGGTCCGACGGTGGACTCGCCCGAGGCGACGATGCGCCACTGCTTCAGCGGCACCAGGCGCTCGTAGGTGACCGGGCCGACGACGAGATCGTCGTCGATCATCACCTTCTGCTCGCGCACATGGCGGAGCGCGGCGAGGCCACCGCCCGGTACCCAGATGTTGAGGCCGACGTCGATCGTGCCCTCGTTGGGTCGGATGCCCATCCGGGTGAAGAAACCGGCGTCGGAGTCTGGGCAGTAGCCGTTGAAGTAGTAGCTCTCACTCCAGGCGGTGTCGCCTTCGACCGGGTGTTGATAGTCGTGCTTCTCATCGAGGACGGGGCTCATGCGGTGACCTTTCCATGTTCTGCCTTCACGATCGTGTGGATGCCGCCCCGCACCAACCAGTCGGTGACGACGGTCATGCGGCGCGGGGAGATGGCGGCGACGAGGTCGTCGAGGATGCGGTTGGTGACGTCTTCGTGGAACGCGCCCTCGTCGCGGTAGCTCCAGAGGTAGAGCTTCAGCGACTTCAACTCGACGATCGACTCGGCCGGCACATAGGTGATGCGCACCGTGGCGAAGTCGGGTTGGCCGGTGAGCGGGCACACCGAGGTGAACTCGGGCGTCTCGCAGGTGACCTCGTACTCGCGACCTGGGTGGGGGTTGGGAATGGCTTGGAGATCCTTCGAGGGCGAACTCGGCACGGACTCGGTCTAGTCGACCACGAGACCTTCGAGATCCGGCGCAAGGCGAAACGCATGGCCGGCGACCCCGGCGGCCTGCAGCAGTCGCTCGCCTGCGTGCTGCACCGCGTCCGCCGAGTCGTGGGTGCACACGCCGAGCAAGCTCGGCCCTGCGCCAGACCAAGCAACCGCCAGTGCCCCGGCATCGCGGAGCCCCTCGAGCAGCGCCACGCTCTCCGGGAACAGCGGGGCGCGCTGCGATTGGTGAAGTCGATCTTCCATGGCTTCGGGAACGAGGTGACGGTGGTCGGCCAGACCGGCCACGAGCAGCCCCATGCGACCGAGGTTGAAGCCGGCGTCTCGGTGAGCGATCGTCGCCGGCAACGCCGCCCTCGCCTCCTTGGTCGGCAGCTTGCGGTCGGGCACGAGGACGACGAAGGCCAGTTCCTCGTCGAGTTCAAGACGCAGGGCGAGCGGCGCACCGTCGACCATCGCCGCTGCGACAAGACCGCCGAGCATCGACGCCGCCGCGTTTTCGGCATGGCCATCGACAGCCGCGGCCACGGCCAGTGGATCGTCGGCTCCGGCGGCCGCCGCCGCTGCGAGCGCGAGCGCAGCTGACGAGCCGAGGCCTCTTCCGACGGGGATGTCCGACCGCACGGTGATGGCGAAGCGATCGTGCCCGGTGACCTCGCGGACGACGCGCGCCGCGAGATGGCCGGCACCGGTCGAGAGGTCCGCGCCTTCGCCACTCGCTTCGATGCGCAATGACGGCGCCGGCTCGAGCTCGACTTCGACATACAAAGCCAACGCCAACGCCAACGCGTCGAACCCTGGGCCGAGGTTGGCCGACGACGCAGGGACCCGGGCGCGTGCCATGGCGGAAAGTTAGCGGCGCTGAGACTTGCAATCGCGTGTTACTTCGCAAGGGTGACGCCGGTCTTACCTCATGACGGAGTGGCCCCCACGACCACACCGTCAGGAGGAAGCAACCATGTACGACTTCGCCATCGTCATCTTGATGGGACTCGCGATCTTCAAGGTGGTGGACCTGTTCGAAGACCTCGTGCCACAGCTCGCGAAGTTCCACCTGCTGACCACGTTGGCCCTCGGTGTCGTCGGTGCCATCGCCCTCGACTACTCGGTCTTCACCCAGTACGGGGTCGAGCTGCGCAACGCCGATCTCGGCATCTGGATGACGGGCCTCATGATGGCTGGCACCACCAGCATCTGGCGGGCCGCATTCCACTGGTTCGGTACCGCTGAGGGCGAAGAGCCCGAGGTCCGCCACCAGAGTCGGCCCCGCATCGCCGCATAGCCATCGCAGACGGCACATCCCATCCGCTTTCCCTGATCGAACGGGGGCACCGCCAATGACGCCGGTGCCCTCGTCTCGCGTCCGGGGTCAGGATTCGGGAGCGCTCCAGAGGCGCAACGTCGAGGTGCGGAAGCGAATGAGCGCATCGGCCAGCCATCCCGGAGCCGACTCGGGCTCGGCGACCTCGCCCGCCGGCTCGAGTACCGACATGGCCAAGCCACCTACCCGCTCGTCGAGCAGCGCGCCGAACAACGCCAACTGCGCCACTCGAAGTTGCTCGATCCGAGCGAGCACGCTGTCGATTTCATCGGGAGCGACGCCGGGGCCGGCGAGTCGCTGCCAGGCCCGCAGCACCGGACGGGCACCCTCCCACGCCGCAGCTGCTTCCGTCTGACGTCGCTCCCACCCCGCCACTGCGACCCGTCGCGCGGCCAGCGCGCCCATCGTCGGCAGCCCCGAGGCTTCGAGGGCCTCACACCATCGCTGGCGGGCCGAACGCTCGTCGCGAACCGCGACCGACGTGCGCGCAGCTGCGATCCAACTGGCCGTCAGGGGGCCGAGCGGCGCCGCGACCACGGCCACTGCGACCGCCAACTCCATCGGAGAGCTCCCCGCGAACACCAGACCCCCGGCGGTGGCCAGTGCGGTCACCGCCGCGATGTTGCCCTTCGCCATCAAGCGCGTGCACGCGTCGACGACCCGGGCGTGGCTCCGTTTCGCGGCCTCGAACTCGGCCTGCGCCTCCACGGCGGCCGAGGCCGACTCGGGCAAAAACTCGGGGCGCTCGCCGACTCGATGTTCCCAGCGCTCGGCCGTCGCTTGGGCTCGGGCCGCCCGGGCGGCGATTCCCCGTAACACGTCGGGCGGCGTGGCCAGCAAGGCCCGGGACAACGTCGCCTCGAGACGCTCGACCGCGGCGCGCTTCAACGCCACATCGGACGGCTCTTCCATGACCTCGTACGGATGGTGGAGCGCGACCACGGGCCGGAGAATAAAGCCCGTCGCCGCCGCGACGGGGGATGCCATCAGCGAGCGGAATCCCCGGAGAGCTGCGCCTCGAGTTCTTCGACGGTCATCAGTACGTCGCGGGCCTTCGAACCCGTCGACGGGCCGACGACGCCCTTGGTCTCCAACTGGTCCATGATGCGCCCAGCGCGAGCGAACCCGACCTGAAGCTTGCGTTGCAACATCGACGTCGAACCGAGTTGAGAACGCACGATCAGCTCCATCGCCTGGCGGAGCATGGCGTCGTCAGCTGTGTCTTCCATGCCGCCCGGAGATGTGGAGCCAGTGCTTTCGGCGCCCTCGACCCCCTCGACGTATTGCGCAGTGCCCTGTCGGCGCCAGTGGGCGACGACCTTGCGCACTTCTTCCTCCGACACCCAGGGACCCTGGATGCGGCGGGCCACGCTCGACGAGGCCGTGAGCAGCAACATGTCGCCCTTGCCGATGAGCCGCTCCGCGCCCGGCTGGTCGAGGATGACGCGACTGTCGGCCAGTGATGAGACGGCAAAAGCGAGGCGGCTCGGGATGTTGGCCTTGATGACGCCGGTGATGACATCGACCGACGGGCGCTGGGTGGCGACGACGAGGTGGATGCCGACGGCCCGAGCCATCTGGGCGATGCGACAAATCGACTCTTCGACGTCGCGCGCCGCCACCATCATGAGATCGTTCAGCTCGTCGACGACGATGAGGACAAAAGGCAGGCGTTGGTAGACGGTGTCACTGCCCGACTCGGCCAGGAGCTCGTTGCGGTCGAAGGCAGCGTTGTATCCGGTGACGTCGCGCACGCCGACCTCGGCCAGCAGGTCGTAGCGGCGCTCCATCTCGTGCACCGCCCACTGCAGCGCGTTAGCCGCCTTCTTCGGGTTGACGACGACCGGTGTGAGCAGGTGAGGCACGCCGTTGTACTGGCCGAGCTCGACCCGCTTGGGGTCGATGAGGATCAGGCGCACCTGGTCGGGCGTGGCCCGCATCAACACCGACGTGATGAGCGAGTTGATACAGCTCGACTTGCCGGCACCGGTGGCGCCGGCGATGAGGATGTGCGGCATCGACGCCAGGTTCTCGAGCACCGGTCGCCAGGCGATGTCGCGACCGACACCGACCTCGAGGGGATGGGTGGCCCGCCGCGCTTCTTCAGTGCCGAGGATGTCGCCGAGGTTGACGAGTTGGCGTTTGACATTCGGCACCTCGATGCCGATGGCGCTGCGGCCGGGGATGGGGGCCAGGATGCGGACGTCGGCCGCGGCCATGGCGTAGGCGATGTCCTTGTGCAAGCTGGTGACCTTGGCCACCTTCACCCCGGGGCCGAGTTCGAGTTCGTAGCGCGTGACGGTCGGTCCGGTCGTGGCCCCGATGACCCGGGTGTCGACGCCGTGAGCGGCCAGCGATTCCTCGAGGGTGCGGCCTGCCGCGTCGATCGACCGTCGGTCGATTTCGGCCGCCGCTCCGCGCTTGAGCAACTGCAGCGGCGGGAGGCGCCAAGCACTGGGCGTGGTGGCAGGACCGAGATCGATCGAGAGCTGCTGGCCGGTGATCGGCGCCGACTCAGGCTCAGGCTCCTGGATCGGGATCGGCGTCGGCGTCGGCGTCGGCGTCGGCGTCGGCTCAGTAGTGTCCGCCGCCGCAACGTCGGCTCCACCAGCGGCGTCGGGGTCGGCCAGGGGCGACTGACGGCGGGCCTTGGGCTTGGGCGCCGGACTCGAGGAGGGGTGACGATCGGTGGCCTCGTCGAGCTCGTCGGAGTGGCCGACGGTACCGAGCCACTTCCATCCCGCGCCGATGAGCCGTCCGATCGAGCGGCCGGCGTCGGCCAGCACCTCGGCCGCCGATCGCACGGACGTCCGGGTGAGGATCAAGCCCGACAACACCAGGGTCGTGGTCAGCACCAGGGTGGCGCCCCACACCGCGATCAGCCGGCGCATGGGCTCGGCGATAGCCAGACCCAGGGCACCGCCGGTGTCTCGAAATAGGTCGAGGGACACGCCCCATACCGGTCCGCCCAAGACAAGGTGGAGCAGCCCGCACAGCGACGCGATGCCCACGACGCAACCGATGACGATGCGCCCTGGCTCGGTGCGCGGCGCGCCGCGGGCCAACACCGCGCCGGTGCCGCCAACGGCGACCGGAACGAAGATTCGGGCCAGCCCGAACACGGCCGCCGCGCCGCTCTCCAACAGGCGGCCGAACAGGCCGGTGAGATCTGCGTAGATGCCGAGACCGGCCAACACCCCGGCCAGGATCAGCAGCAGGCCCCAGACGTCATCGGACTGGCGGCCCAGGTGGGTCGAGACCAACTCACGGGTCTGGGCCCAGACCGACGGCTTCTTGGCCGCCGGCTTCCGCTTGGCTGCCGGCTTCTTGGCCGCCGTTGCACGCTTCTTCGGCCGAGCGCGGGTCGCAGTCACAATGTCAACAACAGTAACAGTGGCCCCACGGCACCGGAAGGGATGCGTCCCTCCGGGGGAACAGGTGAGGTCAGACCTCCATGACGACGGGGACGATCATCGGCTTGCGGCGGGTGCGCTCGTTGACGAAGGAGCCGGCGGCGCGGCGGACGTGGCGGCGGAGGGTCTCGAAGTCGGTGGCGCCTTCGGCGAAGGCGTCCTTGAGCGAATCGCGAACGGCCTCGGCCGCCTCCTCCAGGAGGTCCTCGGCCTCGGGGGCATATACCCAGCCGCGCGTGACGATCTCCGGGCCGGTGACGATGGCGCGGTTCTGCACGTCCACGGTGACGATGACGACGACGACACCCTCTTCGGCCAGGATCCGCCGGTCGCGCAGGACGCCCTGTCCGACGTCGCCGACGATGCCG
>JBKJLU010000440.1:0-2967 GCA_046596815.1 Acidimicrobiales bacterium
CTGCTCAACGAGAAGTACGAGTTCTACGGCCGCAAGATCAAGATGGAGACCTTCCAGGGCACCTGCGACACCGTGCCCCCGAACTACGTCTGCCTCCGCGGCGAGATGCGCGACCTCGTGCGTGACAAAAAGCCGTTCCTCGTGCTGTGGAACTCGATCCTGGCCTCGCCGGCCTTCGACGAACTCTCGGCCCTCAAGGTCGTCAATGTCGGCGGCCAGCACTTCCGCAACAACCCGTTCTCGCTGCAACGCCGTCCGTACCACTGGGACGGCACGATCGCCGGTGACGTCGCCGCCAAGCAGGTGGCCGAGTTCTACTGCAAACGCCTGCACGACAAGCCGGCGAAGTTCGCGGGGGAGACGGGCAACGACATCCGCTCGCAGAACCCGCCGACCAACGACATCCGCTCGAAGAAGCGGGTACTCGGCGTCATCAGCACCGATGACCCGGAGAACCTCAACAACATCAAGACGGTGCTCAAGCCCGAGCTCGCCAAGTGCGGCGCCACCGTGGCCCATGAGTTCTATTACGCCCAGGACATCGCCAGGGCGGAGGAGCAGCGCCGCCTCGGCATCGTCAAGATGCGGGAGAACACCAACGGCGGCGAGTCGACGTCGATCATGTGCTTCTGCGATGCCGTCGCCCCGCTGTTCCTCTACCGCACGGCCCAGGAGCAGAACTACTTCCCCGAACACATCGTGGTCGGTATCGGCGCCAACGACTCCGATGCCGTCGGCCAGTCCTACGACTTCGGTTCCACGCTGTGTCCCGACTGCCACCAGTACGAGAACGCCCTCGGCCTGAGGTCCATCCCCCAACTCGAGCGCTTCACCAACAACCAGGCGTCGCGGCTCTACAAGGCCAGGGCCGGCAAGCTGCCGATCGACTTCGACAAGTACAAAACGGCCATCGGGGAGATGAACTACTACTTCCTCGTGGCCAACCTGATCCAGGGTGCGGGCCCCGCGCTCACGCCCGCCAATCTGGAAAAGGGCGCCTTCGCCCAAGGATCACGAGGCGGGTTCGCCGACATCAACGACGTCCACATCAACAAGCGGGGCTTCAAGCCAGGGAACTACGGCTGGTTCAACGACATGGACATGGTCTATTGGAGCCAGACCCAGATGTCGGAGGCGATGGGCAAGAAGGGCACCTACGTCCAGCTCGACGGCCGCCGCTTCGACGTCGGTGAGTATCCGGAGGGCGAGCCGGCCATCCCGCAGGCCAAGCCGAGATGACCGCTGCGCTCGCAGGGGTCGGCCGTAGCTTCGAGCCGGTGAAGTCGTTCTTGGCCAAGCCCTACTGGGGCTCGGCGGTCAAAGCTGTGTTCGGCTTTGCGGCCACGATCGCGCTGTGCCGCACTCTGTTCGATGCCCCGTATTCGATCATTGTCGACGGCATCGCCCTCGGGTCGCTGTACGGCCTGATCGGCGTCGGCGTCATCCTCATCTACCGGACGAACCGCATCATCAACTTCGCCGCCGGTGGCCTCGGGGCCATCCCCGGCGTGGGCGGCGTCCTGCTCATCGTCTACAAGGGCGTGAGCTGGTACATCGCCTTCCCACTGGCGCTGATCGCCGGCGCCGTGCTCGGCATCCTGATCGACGTCCTGGTGATCCGGCGGTTCGCCAAGGCTCCCCGGCTGATCCTCACCGTGGTGACCATCGGCGTCAGCCAGTTCCTGGCCTTCCTGGCGCTGCTGCTACCCAAGGTCATCAAGCCACCCGAGGGCGCAGGTCGCTTCATCTCCCAGGTGCCGACACCGTTCCTCAACATCGAGTTGGCCAAGATCGGGAATCGCCGCTTCAGCGGTGACTACCTCTTCGCCGTCATCTTCGTTTCGCTCATGGTGGCGGGTCTGGCTCTGTTCTTCCGCTACACCCGCATCGGTATTGCGCTGCGGGCATCGGCCGAGAATGCCGACCGGGCCTCGCTGCTCGGCATCCCGGTACGCCGAGTGGGAACCGTGGCCTGGATCCTGGCCGCAGTGTTCGCCACGGCGACGATCTTCATCCGCTCGACCCTGGTCGGCGTGCCCATCGACGGCACCCTTGGCTACGTGGTGCTGCTCTACGCGCTGGCGGCCGCCGTCATCGGCCGCATGGAGAACATCCCGCGCTGCATGGCCGCCGGAGTGGCCATCGGCATGATCGACCAGTCGTCGGTGTTCAAGACGGCCCGGAACTCTCTCGCCGGCGCCATCATGCTTGTGCTGATCCTCGGAGCCCTGCTCATCCAGCGCAATCAGCTGTCGCGGGCCCAGGACTCCGGCGTGTCGAGTTTCTCCAACGTCAAGGAGTTCCGCCCGATCCCGTCCGAGCTGCGCAACGTGCGCGAGGTGGTGCTGGCCCGGGGATTCCTCATCGGCCTCACCGCGCTGTTCCTGCTGGGCGCCCCGTTCTTCCTGGGGGGTTCGCGATTGAGTCGGGCCACGCCACTGCTGATCTATTCGATCGTCGCCATCTCGTTGGTGATCCTCACCGGATGGGCCGGGCAGATCAGCCTCGGGCAATTCGGCCTCGTCGGCATCGGCGCCGCCATCGGTGGTGGGCTGGCGGCCAATCACAACGTCGACGTCTTCGTCGCCCTCTTCCTGGGCGTGCTCGCAGGGGCCGGGGTGTCGATCCTGGTCGGGCTTCCGGCTATTCGGGTGCAGGGGTTGTACTTGGCCGTGACAACGCTGGCGTTCGCCGGCACCGTCGCCGGGTTCATCCTCAACGACACCTACTTCGTCGGCAAGGCCATCCTGCCCAAGAGCGGAAACCGCATCGAGCGCTTCGTGCTGTGGCAACGCATCGACATGTCAACGGCCACCGACTTCAAGTGGTTCGGGCCCGACTTCGTCCTCGAAGCCGACGCCAAGTATTACTACTTCTGCCTGGTCTTCCTGATGCGTCCGGCGCGGTTGCGTCGATACGACTTGGCCGCAGCCAGCGCCAGCATCAGGAAGACCAGGCAGAAGTAGT
>JBKJLU010000035.1:0-2559 GCA_046596815.1 Acidimicrobiales bacterium
GATGGGCTTGGGCACGAACTTGTTCCAGGAGTTGGCGAACAGGCCGCCCTCGGTGCCGATCGATCCCAGCAACGCCGACAACAACACGAGCGTCCGGGTGACCTGCCAACCACCGAGGTTGGCCGCCGCGGCTGACCGCCAGGAGTGCGAGGAGAACCGTGTGCCCGCACCGGCGACGGTCTCGGCGACCTCGCGCAGGGTGTCGGCGTCGATGCCCGATTCGGCGGCGGCGTAGTCGAAGGTGAACTCGTCGTAGAGCCTGACGAGTTCGGCCTCGAAGGAATCGAAGGTGGGGGGGAGCTCCGGGCGGCAGGCCTGCAGGTACTCCTCCCAGTTCCACCACAGCCGGACGAACTCGCGGTTGTACCGGCCCGTGGTGATGAGGTGGCGGGCGATCGCCAGGTTGATCGCGGCCTCGCTGCCGGGCTGTGGGGAGAGCCAGAAGTCCGCGTGGGTGGCGGTGTTCGACAGTCGGGTGTCGAGCACGATCAGCTTGGCGCCGTTGGCGCGGGCCTCGGTGATGCGCTGGGCGTGCGGGTTGAAGTAGTGGCCAGCCTCGAGGTGCGAGCTGATCAGGTAGATCACCTTGGCGTTGCCGTGGTCGGGGCTGGGACGGTCGGCGCCCATCCAGAACTGGTAGCCGGTGCGGCCCGCAGCCGAGCAGACGTTGGTGTGGGAGTTGTGCCCATCGACGCCCCAGCTGGCCAGCACCCGCTCGGTGAAGCCATCCTCGCCGGGCCGGCCGATGTGAATCATGATTTCGTTCTGGCGTTGCTCGACGATGGCGGCCCGTAGTCGCGCCGCGATCCCGTCCAGCGCGTCGTCCCAGCTGATGCGCTCCCACTCGCCACTGCCGCGCTCACCGACGCGCTTGAGCGGGTAGAGGATGCGGTCGGGGTCGGTGACCTGATTGATCGTCGACGGGCCCTTGGCGCAATTTCGGCCGCGAGAGCCGGGGTGCTCGGGGTTACCCTCGAACTTGCGGACGTGCATGTCCTCCCGGTCGACGTAGGCCAGCAGCCCGCAGGCCGACTCACAGTTGAAGCAGGTGGTTGGCACCAGCATGTAGTGGTGCTCCTCGCGACGCGGCCAGGCGCGGGAGTCCAACTCCACCCAGTCGTCCCAACGCTCCTTCGGCGGGAACGCCGACAGGTGGATGCCGCTGGCTCCCTGGTAGAAGGTCTCACCGCGGGCCTCGACATCCTTGCGGGCGGCGGAAACCCGCTCGCCGCGCTCGGAAAGAGACAGGCGGGACCGCAGCGACTTCTTCGATGCCATCAGGAGACCTTTCAGGCCAGCGGGACGGACTGGCCGGCCTGCACGTAGGCATGCTCGTGGGCCAGGAGACCGATCAGGGCGAAGGGGACGGCGAGCACGCCGATCCACGGGGCGGCGATGGCGACGGCGACGGTGACGACGCCGACGCGGAAGTAGGTGGCAAAACGCCCCCTGGTCATCTCGCGCGTCGCCAGGTGGGCGTGGGCGGTGACGTGGGGGAGCGTGATCTCGGTCGACACCAAGAGCAGGTGGATCGCAGCCGACACCGCCAGCACGACCTCGAGAGCGTTCACGCCCCGCCCTGGGGACAGCCAGGTCGCGAACGGCAGGAGGGACGCTGAGCCGGCGACCACTGCCTGAACGGCCAGATGAGCCGGCAGCAATGGGCTCTGCCAGAGGTCGCGGGCCTTGGCCTGGGCGAACAGGTAGGCGGTGTAGACGGCGGTACCGACGGCCAGCGCTGCGCCGAGGACGCCAGTGACCTGCTGGCCGACCCGCACGTCCAGCGCGGATGCGCCGAGATAGGCGACGACCAAGGCCCCGTACGCCGCGATGATGAACGATCCGCGGACCAGCCAGCTCTTCCAGTGGTGACGGGTGAAGATCAAGTAGAAGCGGCCGGGGTGCTTGAGGTCCCAGATGAGCAGCCCGCCCGTGATGCCGAGGAAGACCAGCGACAGCAGCGGAGCGGCGTAGCGCACGGTGTCGTCCGAGAATTCGAGCAACCCGGTCAACGCCAGAGCCACGGCAACGAGGAAGCTGCCGGCGGCGATGCTCTTGGTCCAGGTGTAGAGGCTGACCCGCCACCCCCAGGGCGCGAAGTGCGGGATGTCGTAGGAGAGCAGCGCCGCCGCCGATGAGCGGGCTCGGTCGGGGTGCCCGGACGGCACTAGCTGCGGCCCGGGCGGGCCCTGCGTGGCCCAGGCGTAGAGCCCTCCGTCAGGCCGGGTGGAGCCGAGCGGGTCCAGAGTCGCCTGGTGCGCCCCCAGGTAGAACAGCCCCGGGCCCGTCTCCTTCTCCGGCCGCCGGACCAGGGCCGCCTGGCGCTGCACGGCCTTGGCCACCTTCGACGTCGGGTCGTAGAGGTCGCCGACCAGGATCGCCTCGGTCGGGCACACGGTGACGCACGCCGGCTCGAGGCCGACGTCGATGCGGTGCGCGCACAGGTTGCACTTCTCGGCCGAGTGGTCCTCGGGATTGATGAAGATCGCGTCGTAGGGGCAGGCGGCCATGCACGCTTTGCAACCGATGCAGATGTCTTTGTCAAAGTCGACGATGCCG
>JBKJLU010000068.1:0-4278 GCA_046596815.1 Acidimicrobiales bacterium
TTCGATGGTGAAGTCGACGTGGCCGGGGGTGTCGATGATGTTGATGAGGTGGTCGTTCCAGTGGCAGGTGGTGGCGGCCGAAGTGATCGTGATGCCCCGCTCCTGCTCCTGCTCCATCCAGTCCATGGTGGCCGCGCCCTCGTGGACTTCACCGATCTTGTAGTTCTTGCCGGTGTAGTAGAGGATTCGCTCGGTCGTCGTGGTCTTGCCCGCGTCGATGTGGGCCATGATCCCGATGTTGCGGGTGCGGGCGAGGGGTACTTCTCGGGTGGGGGGCATCGCGTTCTTCTTTGCTCAGGCGTGGCGGGGGGTGGTCACGAAGCGGGCGCCCTCACGGGCGCCCGAACTCCGTAGTGGTAGCAGCCGAAGCGCTACCAGCGGTAGTGGGCGAAGGCCTTATTGGATTCGGCCATCTTGTGCACGTCTTCCTTGCGCTTGACCGCAGCGCCGATGGCGTTGCTGGCGTCGAGCAGCTCGTTGGCGAGACGCTGGGCCATTGTCTTCTCGCGGCGCTGACGGCTGTAACCGACGAGCCAGCGGATCGACAGGGTGGTCGCCCGGCGGGGACGCACCTCGACCGGCACCTGGTAGGTGGCTCCACCGACACGACGGCTCTTTACTTCGAGCGTCGGCTTGGTGTTCTCCATCGCCCGCTTCAACACGGTGAGGGGATCGCCGGCGCTCTTCTCCTTCACGACCTCGAGCGCGTCGTAGACGATCTTCTCGGCGACTGAGCGCTTGCCGGACAGCAGGATCTTGTTCACGAGTTGCGTGACGAGCACCGACCGGTAGATCGGGTCGGGCATGAGATCGCGACGGGGTGCGGGGCCCTTACGGGGCATGAGTTGACCTAACCCTTCTTGGCGCCGTAGCGGCTGCGGGCCTGCTTGCGGTCACGGACGCCGGAGGCATCGAGCACGCCACGGATGATCTTGTAACGGAAGCCGGGGAGGTCCTTCACACGACCGCCACGGACGAGCACGATCGAGTGCTCCTGGAGGTTGTGGCCCTCGCCGGGGATGTAGGCACCGACCTCGACGCCACTCGTCAGCCGCACACGGGCGACCTTGCGGAGTGCGGAGTTCGGCTTCTTCGGTGTCTGGGTGGCGACACGGGTGCACACGCCGCGACGCTGGGGGGCACCCTTGAGCGCGGGGGTGTTCGTCTTTTCGGTCTTGGACACCCGGCCCTTGCGGACCAGCTGGTTGATCGTGGGCAACGCGAACCTCTCGGAGAACCTGCGGTGGGACGGCATCGGCGGCTGGGAGAACCCGGGGCGCGCCACGGCCGAACGTCAATGGTACGGGGAGTGCGGCGCGCGCGGCAAACGACGTACCCTCGACCAACCTCATGACGGATCCCGCCGACCACGCCTACGCCCATGCCTGTGCCGTCCTCGGCTCTGGCGAAGCAGCGATCGAGACGGCCATTCTCGCTTCGAGGCGGGGCGGGAGGTCGCGTTCCACGGTGCTCGGGCACGCTCGTCACATCGCCCTGTCGCGCAGCGACGAGGCGACAACCCCCGTCCTCGACGAGCCCGTGCCCGCCGATCTCACCGAGTTGGCGGCCCGCTTGGCGGCCAGCCGCCCGGCCATCGAGCGGGTGATCGTCGACCTCGACGGGCGCCACGGTCTCGACCGCAGCCGCTTTGCTCGGGCGCTGGGCTTGAGCCCGGCAGCCGCCGGCAGCCGCTCGAGCGCCGTGTCCGCCGAGTGGCAATCCCTGCTCGATCCCGTCGTGCTGGCCCGGCTCGGCCCGGGAGGCTGTGACGAACTGTCGGCGGTGTTGTCGCCGCTGGTCTCGTCGCCAATCTCGTCAACCGACGATCGCGATGCTGCCGGCGGCAGTGGCGAAGTCGGGGGAAGCACCACATCGGTGACCCTCGGCGCGCTCATTGCCATCGGTCCAGCCGTTGCTGAACATGCGGCCGAGTGCTCCGACTGCGGCGACCGGCTGCGCTCGATGGTGTCGGTGCGAACGCTCCTCGGCCAGCGGCCGCTCGAAAACGCGCCGGCGGCCGTGCGGGCTGCGGCCACCTCATCGCGCCTGCGCCGGCCGACGCCGGCACCGCCGCTCGAACCCGAAACGACGACCCGGCGGTGGTTGCGCCCGGCGGTGACGGTGGTCGTGGTCGTGGCCGTGGCTCTCGGCGCCGGGGTCGTCTCCGCCGCCCGGCGCAACGAGCCCCCGGTGCAATCGGTGGCCGCCCTCACCAGCGTCCCCGAGGCCGGCAGCGCGCTCACGGTTTCTCCATCGGTCGTCGAAGGTCCGTTGGCCCCGCCGATCGCCTTGAGCAACACCTCGGGTCGAGAGGTGCACTGGCAGGCCGACGCCGACGTGGACTGGCTCCAGGTGGCGCCGGCCGGTGGCACGCTCGAAGCCGGGGAGACCTCGACCCTGCGTCTCTCGATTGCCGCCGACGCTCCCGAGGGCGACGTGCGGGGTGCCGTGCGCATCACCGGCGCCGAGGGCTCGGTGACCCTGGTCCGACTCATGACCACGGTGGAACGACCGCCGGACGTCGCGGCCACGGCCGACGGCTGTGCCGTCACCGTGACGGTCGAGGACGAGGGTCAGGTCCGCGCCGTCGAGTTGCACGAAGGGGCGTCGACGACGCCCCTACCGCCGACCTCGGGCGGGTACGCCGGCCGTCTTCGTAACACCCCGACCCCCACCTTCTGGTGGGTCACGGCCGTCGACGCACGCGGCAACGAGACCCGGACGCCCGACCGGATCCTTCCCGCCAACACCTGTCCCTGAGGGACCGTAACGCGACGACGCCCGCCCCCCGGAGGGACGGGCATCGTCGTAGCTCGGTGTTGCGGAGCGGTTAGGCAGACTCCTCGGAGTCGCCGCTGGTGTCGTCGGTGGCACCGGCCACCGCCGACCCGAGCCACGACAGCGCCTGGGCGGCGTCGGCCTCGGTCGAGCTGCGACGGGCGAGCCACTCGGAGAGATCCTCCTCGGTGCCCGCATCCGACGACCAGCCCTGCATGGGCTCGTAGTCGGGAGCGTCGAGCTCGATGTCGCGATAGATCGGCATGCCCGTTCCGGCGGGGATGAGCTTGCCGATGATGATGTTCTCCTTCAGGCCGAGGAGGCCGTCGGACTTGCCTTCGATAGCCGCCTCGGTCAGCACCCGGGTCGTCTCCTGGAAGGAGGCGGCCGAGAGCCACGAGTCGGTGGCCAACGACGCCTTGGTGATGCCCATGAGCTCCGGTCGACCTTCGGCCGCCCGCTTGCCCTCTTGGACGAGCTGGCGGTTCATGTCGGTGAAGTTCTTGGCATCGGCGCGCTCGCCCGGAAGGAACGACGAGTCGCCCGGGTCGGCCACCGAGATCCGCCGCAACATCTGGCGGACGATGAGCTCGATGTGCTTGTCGTGGATCGACACGCCCTGGTCGCGGTACACGTTCTGCACCTCGTCCACGAGGTACTGCTGCGTCTCGCGGATGCCCTTGATCTCGAGCAGTTGCTTGGGATCCTTGGGTCCTTCGACGAGGGCGTCGCCGGCGACCACCTCTTGGCCGTCGGTGACCTCGAGGTGGGCCCGTGGCGAAACCAGGTGGGCTTCCTCGCTGCCGTCGTCGGCGACGATGAGGATGCGCCGGGCGTTGTCCTCGTCGGAGATGCGGATGGCGCCCGAAGTGCGGGCCAGGACGGCGGCGCCCTTCGGGGTGCGAGCCTCGAACAGCTCGACGACACGGGGCAGACCCTGGGTGATGTCTTCCGAGCCGGCGATACCGCCGGTGTGGAAGGTACGCATGGTCAGCTGCGTGCCGGGCTCGCCGATGGACTGGGCGGCGATGACACCGACGGCTTCCCCGAGCTCGACCAACTGGCGGGAGGCCAGCGACATGCCGTAGCAGTTCGCACAGATCCCGTAGTTGGCCTCGCAGGTGAGGACGGAGCGCACACGAACCCGCTCGACGGAGGCGTCGTCACGCAGGGCGATGACGTCGTCTTCGCCGACCATGTGGCCGGCATCGAATCCGCCGGCCGCCTCGACGAGCACCCGGCCGTAGAGCCGGTAGTCGAGGTGGCTGCGACGACCCGCTTCGTCCGGCTTGATGTCCTCGAGCCAGAGTCCGCGGGTGGTGCCGCAGTCGATTTCGCGGACGATGAGCTCCTGGGCGACGTCGACGAGACGCCGGGTCAGGTAGCCCGAGTCGGCGGTACGGAGGGCGGTGTCGGCGAGTCCCTTGCGGGCTCCGTGGGTGGAGATGAAGTACTCCAGAACCGAAAGGCCCTCACGGAACGACGAGGTGATCGGGCGGG
>JBKJLU010000313.1:0-4965 GCA_046596815.1 Acidimicrobiales bacterium
CAGCCGCAGCGTTGGGGCGACTACCTGGCCATCGTCACCCTCGGCTTCGGTGAGATCTTCCGCATCGCCGCCTTTAACCTCGACTGGTTGACTCGGGGGCCCAATGGCATCGCCGGCGTTCCCGATCTCGCTGTCGGTACCTTCAACTTCGGCGATTCCCACGAAGTCCTCGGCATCACGCTGCCGGGCTTCGCCAACTACTACTTCATCGAACTCCTGCTCGTGGCCGCCGTGATCCTGGTGTTCACGCGCCTCAACGACAGTCGCATCGGCCGGGCGTGGGTGGCCATCCGCGAAGACGAGACGGCGGCCGCCGCCATGGGCATCAACACCGTGCGGATGAAGCTTCTGGCCTTCGCCATGGGTGCATTCCTCGCCGGCGCCGCCGGCACGGTCAACGCCCACGTTGCGGCATCGGTCGCACCCGACTCGTTCACGTTCCTCGAATCCATCCTGCTGCTCGCCGCCGTGGTCCTCGGCGGCATGGGAACGGTGCCCGGCGCGCTACTCGGATCGGCGGCGCTGTTCATCATCCCGGAGAAGTTGCGGGCCTTCCAGGACAAGCGACTTCTGATCTTCGGCGTCGCCCTCATCCTCATGATGCGCTTCCGCCCCGAGGGCATCGTGGCCAGCCGTCGTCGCCAACAGGAACTGCATGCCGGCGACGACGAAGCGGACGCCATGTCGGCGCCCCCCGGTTCGCCTGTGTCGAGTGGAAGCGCGTCGTGAGCGCCGCCCCGGTTCTCGAGGCGGTCCTCGAGGCGAAGGCGGTCACCAAGGTCTTCGGTGGGCTCACCGCCGTCAACGGGGTCGATCTGTTCGTCGGCGAGGGCGAGATCGTCGGCCTCATCGGACCGAACGGGGCCGGTAAGACCACGTTCTTCAACTGTCTGACGGGCATGGAGGTGCCGACCTCCGGGTCGATCACCTACAAGGGCAAGGCACTCTCGGGCAAGCCCCACGAGGTCACGGCCACCGGGTTGGCCCGCACGTTCCAGAACATCCGCTTGTTCCCGAACATGACGGCGCTCGAGAACGTGCTCGTCGGCCGCCACTGCCGAACCAAGGAAGGGCTGCTCTCCGCCATCGGACGGGGACGGGTCTTCCATCGCGAAGAGCGCGAGTCGGCGGCGCGCGCCCGCGAGCTTCTCGACTTCGTGGGCCTTCGCCGCGTCGAGGACGCGCTGGCCCGCAACCTTCCCTACGGCGATCAACGCCGACTCGAGATCGCGCGGGCGATGGCGACCGATCCTGGCTTGCTGCTCCTCGACGAGCCGACAGCTGGCATGAACCCTCAGGAGACGGCGTCGGCCATGCAACTCGTGCGCCGCATTCGCGACCAGGGCCTCGCCGTCGTCGTGATCGAGCACGACATGAAGTTCATCTTCAACCTGTGCGACCGCGTCGCCGTCCTCGTGCAGGGAGAGAAGCTGGTCGAGGGCACACCGTCGGAGGTGCAGTCCGACAGCCGCGTCGTCGAGGCCTACCTGGGCAAGCCGGCCGAGTCATGACGGCGATGCTCGAAGTCGTTGACCTGCGGGTCGCCTACGGCAAGATCGAGGCGGTCAAGGGCATCTCGTTCAAGGTCGAGGCCGGAGAGGTCGTCACCCTCATCGGCGGCAACGGTGCCGGCAAGACGACGACCCTGCGCACGCTGTCGGGATTGCTGAGGCCCACGGCCGGACGCATCACCTTCGAGGGCCAGGACATCTCGGCCATGCCGGCGCACGAGATCGTGGCCAAGGGCATCGCCCACTCCCCCGAGGGCCGGCGCATCTTCCCCCAGATGTCGGTGCAGGAGAACCTCGAGCTGGGCGCCTTCATCCGGCGCGATACCGACGGCGTGATTGCCGACCGCAACCGCATCTTCGAGCTCTTCCCCGTGTTGTCCGAGCGGGCGACGCAGGCCGCCGGCACGCTCTCGGGCGGCGAGCAACAGATGCTGGCCATGGGGCGCGCCCTCATGAGCCGTCCCCGGTTGTTGATGCTCGACGAGCCGTCGATGGGGCTGTCGCCGATCATGATGCAGCGCATCCTGTCGACGGTCAGCGAACTCAAGGCGCAGGGGACGACGATCCTGCTGGTCGAACAGAACGCGCAGGCGGCGCTGTCGCTGGCCGACTCGGCCTACGTGATCGAGACCGGCAAGATCGTGCTCGCCGGCACCGGCGCCGAGTTGCTGACCAACGACGAGGTGCGCAAGGCCTACCTCGGCGAGGACTGACCCTGCCTTCGGTTCGCTCCGCGAAAGCATGCTCCGCTCACATGGCGCCTGCTCGCTGGCGCTCCCGACGGCGCCCCCGAGAATGACGGGGTACTACAGGTGGAGTTGGGTGATGAGTTCGTCGGGGTCGGCGATGACGCCGGTGTAGAACGGACCGAAGTCGGCGTAGACGGCCGAGGCCTTGTCATAGCGCATGGTGTAGACGGTGGCCTTGAGGTCGTCCGGGCGCTGGCCGAAGAGCGTGACGCCCCATTCGTACTCGTCGAGGCCGGTCGATCCGGTCACGAGTTGGAGGATGCGACCGGTGAACTTGCGGCCGCTCATCCCGTGCTCGTGCATCATCTCCAAGCGGTCGTCGTAGGGCGTGGTGAACCAGTTCTGATCGGACGTTCCCCGGCGCTTCGACATCGGGTAGAAGCAGATGGCCCGTTTGTCGGCCGGCGGGAGGTTCGGATAGAGGCGGGCGTCGAGCATCTCCTGGGGCATGCCTTGGGCGTACTCGCTGACCTCGGTGAGGCTCACGTACGACTGGGCGATCTCGAGGCCGGCCCGCTGCAGCGCCGCTTGAAAACGGCGAAGGTGCCAGAGATCGGGACCGAGCACCAAGAACCCGAGGTCGGCCTTGTGTCCGAGGACGGCGAAGCTCACGACCTGGTGGTCGTCGGCGGCCGCCTCCTTCACCGCCGAGACAATGGCCTGGCCGTCGGTCGTCGACGTGAGCTTGCAGAACAGGTGGAGGACGTTCCACCCCACAGACGGGACGAGCGGTTCGGTCACCCTCGAAGTCTACGGACGCTCGATCCTTACGACGGCGTTGTAGTCGGGTACCTGGGAGGAGGGCTCGCGATGATCCGGACCGGCGGCCAACAGCACGTTGCCCTCGGGCCAGTGCACCTGCAGCGACTTGGCAGGCAGGCGGGTGAGCTTGACCCGCCCGTCGTAGCGACCGGTGGCGGAGACCAGGCGGATGGCGTCACCGGCGGCCAGTCCGAGGTCGTGCGCGTCGGCCTCGTCGATGAGCACGTCGTTCCGCCGCGCCCCGTTCAGTGGATCGGCGTCGGCGTAGACCATCGAGTTGAACTGCTTGCCTCGGCGCGTCGAGACAAAGAACTCACCGTCGGCCAGGTCGGGGGCCGTGGCCACCACCGGCCGGAAGCGGCGGTAGGGCAGGGGCAGATGGCGGCCGCCGTACTGCACGGCATCGCCCGACTCGGCCAGCAACTCGATGCCGGCGTAGAGCGGGACGACCCGGGCGATCTCCGCCCGCAGCGCCTGGTTGGTCGGCCAGGCGAACCGGTCGGCAAGGTCGGGCCGGACCCGGGCCGCCAGCTCGGCGAAGATGCGCCACTCGCTGCGGGCTTCACCCACCTGATGGCCGGGGATCTCGGGGGAGAAGATGATGCGGCGCTCGGTGGTGGTCTCGGTGCCCCCACCCTCCTGCTCGTAGCGGGTCGCAGCGGGAAGCAGGATGACGTCGCCGCCCGGCGCCGGCGGCACCAGCATCTGCGACGACACCACGATGTCCTGGTGCACCCGAAGGGGCACCCGCTGCAGTGAGCGTTCGACCAGCCGGGGGTCGGGCAGCACGTCGAGGAAGTTGCCGCCCGACGCGTAGAGGACGTCGATGTCTCCCCGTTCGGCCGCTTCGATCATCTCGGGGGCGGTGAGCCCGGGCTCGGCGGGGACGTCGAAGCCCCAGCGCTCGGCGAAGTCGGCGGCGCTCCCGGCATCCACCGAAACGCCGCCGGGGAAGGCGGTCGCGTACGCGCCCATCTCGGCGCCGCCCTGCACTCCCGAGTGGCCGCGGATGGGCATGAGCCCGGCGCCATCGCGCTCGACGTTGCCGCGCGCGAGGCCGAGATTGACGATGGCCCGCACGCTGTCGACCGACGAGCGGTGCTGGGTGATGCCCATCGACCAGATGAGGATGGCGGAGGTGGCCGAGGCGTACACCGCCGCGAACTCCCGCACCTGGTGCTCGGTCAGTCCGGCCGCCGCCAACAGCGACGCCATCGGCTGCGACTCGAGCGAGGCCACGAGCTCGGCCCACCCTTCGGTGCGGGTGCGCACGAACTCGTCGTCGACGGCCCCGGTCTCGATGAGCACCTTGAGCACGGCGTTGCCGAACGCGGCGTCACCGCCCGGTCGCACGGGCACGTGGAGGTCGCAGATCTTCGTGCCGAAGACCGCCGACTCGGGCGACGACGGCACCCAGTAGCGGTCGAGGCCGGGCTCGAGGTAGGGGTTGACGACGGCGACTTTCGTCCCGTTGCGCTTCGCCTCGTAGAGGTACTTCATGAACACCGGCTGGTTGTTGGCCGGGTTCGATCCGATGAGCACCACGAGGTCGGTCTCGAGGACGTCGGTGAACGAACACGTCGTGGCCGAGGCGCCGATGGCGTCCTTGAGGGCGAACGTCGACGGGGCGTGGCAGACGCGCGCGGCGCTGTCGACGGACGCGATGCCCATGGCGCGGGCCGCCTTCCCGGCGACGTAATACACCTCGTTGGTGACGCCCCGGCTCGTCAGGTAGATGGCGGCGCGGTCGCCACCGGCCTCGCGGATGGCGCCGGCGATCTGCCCGAGGGCGTCGTCCCACGAGATGCGGGTGAAACCGGCTTCGCCGTGGCGCCGGCGCATCGGGTGAGCCAGACGCCCCGCCGCCCGCAACGACGCGCCCGATTGCGACCGGAGGGTCTCGACGTCGGCGAGGGCGTCTGGGGCGATGGCGTCGGCGGTGT
>JBKJLU010000099.1:0-3826 GCA_046596815.1 Acidimicrobiales bacterium
AAGCCGCACGTGACGCCGTCGGCTGCACCGTCGGCCACGGGCAGCCGCAACGCGTCGGCCTGCACGAGCGGTGCCGAAGTTCGGGCGTGGGCCAGCATGCCCCACGACAGGTCGGCACCGATGGGGAGGTGGCCGGCGGAGGCGAGATCTCGGCAGAGGTCGCCCGTGCCCGCAGCTAGGTCGAGTACGCGGGCCCCGGAAGGAAGGCGCAACGAACGCACCGTCTCGCGCCGCCATCCGACATCGAGGCGGAACGTCATGATGCGATTGACGAGGTCGTAACGCGGGGCGATGGCGTCGAACATCGAGCGCACCGCTTTTACTTTTTCCTCGCCCTGGGGGAGGGGCGCCGATGTCGTCATGCGGTCCGTTCTGCCTGTCGGTCGACGGCGGCCCGCTCGGCGTCGCCCCCGACCCGTTCGATGTGTTCTTGTGCGACGTTGAGAAGGGTCCGCCGGAAGTGGTGGGTCACGAGTTCGGTGGTGGCCGGAAGGAGGGTGGTGAACGCGTCGACCAATCGGGCCGCCGCTTCCTCCTCGGGGAGATGGGAGTCCCGCAGGGGACGCCGGACATGGGTGTCGAACAGGGCCACGGCTCGCTCGGCCACTTCCCGCATGGCTTCGTGGTGACGGCGGGCCAGGTCGAGGATCTCGGGAAGGGGCAGCCCGGCCTCGAGCAGCCGAAGCCCGGCGGCGGCGGCATCGACGTCGGCCGTGGTGAAGCGATCGGTCCCTCCGGCGCGGCGCGGAATGAGAAGGCCCTCCTTCACGACCGCCTGCAGGAGGCCGAGGGGGATGCCGCTGCGCACGGCCAGTTCCTCGATCGTGAAGGTGGCGTCCTGCCCACCTTCCGGGGCCGCCGACACCGCCGTGACCAGCGCTTCGTCGGCGGCGTCGAGTTCACCGGCGACCAGCCGGGCGATGGTCGCGAGGGTGAGGCCACGCGCCTGGAGCTCACGGATCCGAGCCAGGCGCTCGACGTGCACGTCGCCGTACCAGGCGACCCGTCCCTCGCGTCGAGGCGCCGGGAGCAGCCCTCTCGCCTGGTAGAAGCGAACGGTGTCGACCGACACCTCGGCTTTCGCCGCCAGCGCCTCGACCCGGTAGTCCACGCAACCACTCTAGGAGTGATCGCTCACAAGGTGGAATCGTCGGACCGCCGACGTACGATCGGCCGGTGGAGCAGACCCACTGCCATGGCTGCGGGCGGCCCGTCAGCGAATGCGCCGCCGCGCAGCCGTGCGGCCGCAGCGGCCCGGACGACGCGTTGCGGTTCTGCCCCCGATGTGGATGGCGGCTCCGGGAGATCGCCGTCGTCCCCGGCGTGGGCGGGCTCTGGTGCCGCCTCCACGGATCGGTCGAGGGGTTGCCCGACTGATCAGACAGGTGCGTCGGGCAGCGGCGCCGAGCAGTGCTTGCAGATGCCGTTGGCGCGCGTCGTCGGACGTTCGCACTCCGGACATCGGTAGACCTGGATCTCGCCTCGACGCAACCGCCGGATGGCCGAGACCAACATGCCCCCGACGGCGATCACGAACAGCAGCTCGAGGCCATCTCGGATGAGGGTCTCGCTGTCCACCCGATCATCTTGGACGATCCGTACCGGTCGCCGGCACCGGAGAACCTGTATGCCCAGACTTTTTCGCTATGTCGGAGCCATGCTCATCCTGGTCGGGGGCGTCGTCCATCTCTACCTCTACCAGCAGGGCTACCAGTCGATCCCCAAGATCGGCCCGCTGTTCCTGCTCAACGTCGCCGTCGCGCTGGTGATCGGCGTGGCCCTCGCCGTGCGACCCCTCGGTGCCTTCGCCCTCGCCGGACTGGTCTTCTCCGTCGGGACGTTGGCGTCGTTCGTGCTAAGCCGCACGACCGGCATCCTCGGCTTCCGGGAGATGGGCTGGGATCCTCGGGCGTCGACGGCGTTCGTCGCCGAAATCCTCACCCTCGGCGTGCTCGGCGTGTGGTTCAACGCCACCCGGCCGAAGCGCCATGCGGCGGCGGTCCTCGGCGAGCGCCGGGCCGAGCGCCCGAGCGAGCGCACCGGCTCCGCCGCCGCGTAGTCAGCCCCTTGAGGCCATGTACGCCTGCATGCGATCGGCGTACTTCTCGAGGTCCGGGTCCTGGGTGAAGAGGTCGGTGTACTTCTCCCGGGCCTTGGCTCGCTTCGCCGGGATGTACTCGGTGGGGTAGTAGCCCTCGTGGGGCCGGTAGCCCTTGAGGATGTTGCGGGCCACCGTCACCTTGTGCACCTCGTCGACGCCGTCGGCGATGCCCATCGTCGGTGCGGCGGCGTACATGGCCTGCAGCGGCGTGAGGTTGGTGGTGCCGAGCGATCCCATGATGTGCAGCGCGTTGTACGAGACCTCGCGCAACACCTTGGCCATCGTGAACTTCACGGCGGCGATGTCGGTGCGGGTCTCCTGGGTGCTCGAGTTGTCGATCTTCCAGGCGGTCTCGAGCACGAACAGTCGCAGCATCCGGATCGAGGCGTAGGAGTCGGCGATCTTCTCCTGCACCATCTGGTGCTCGCCGATGATCTTGCCGTGCGACTCGCGGCTGAGGGCCCGCTCGCACATCATGTCGAAGGCGCGGGTGCAGTTGGCGATCGTGCGCATCGCATGGTGGATGCGGCCGCCGCCGAGGCGGCGCTGCGCCAACACCTTGGCCCCGTCTTCCGGTCCGAGCAGGTGATCGAGGGGAACGCGCACGTCGCGGTAGATGATGTGGTTGTGGGTCGAGGGCACGGCCTGGATCTCGACGCCGGGTGTATCGGTGGGCACCACGAACATGCCGTTCGTGCACATCACGAAGAGGATGTTGGATGCTCGGCCCGCACTGGTGAACCACTTCTCACCGTTGATGACCCACTCTTCACCGTCACGGACCGCGTGCGTCTTGAACAGGTTCGGATCGGATCCGCCCTGCGGCTCGGTCATCGAATAGGCCGACCAGATCTCCTGGTTCAACAGCGGGTACAGCCATCGCTGCTTCTGCTCCTCGGTGCCGTAGGCCGCGAGCATCTCCATGTTTCCGGTGTCAGGCGCTGCGGCGCCGAACAGCTGCGGGGCCGCGGCATACCGGCCGATGACTTCGTTCAGAAGACCGAGCTTGAGCTGGCCGAACCCGGGACCACCGAGCTCCTCATCGAGGAAGATGGCCCACAGTCCCTGGTCCTTGACTTGCTGCTGCAAGCCGCGGACGTACGCCTTGACCACCGGGTCGGGCAGACGCACCGCGTGGGGAAAGACATAGTCGAGCGGCTCGACTTCTTCCCGGCAGAACTCCTCAACCCAGTCCAGCTTCTTCTGGAACTCCGGGTCGGTCGAAAAATCCCACGCCATGACGCCTCCAACATCGATCCGAGCGCCCAAGTGCGCCCGTCATCAAGGAGGCGTTTCCTACCACGTGCGCGAAACCGGCGTCGTCCCACTCACGCTGCGGCGGTCTCCTCAGCCGGAGACGTCGGCCGAGCCGGGGTGGGTCATGTCGATCGGCACGACGATCCGGTCGAACAACTCTTCCGAGACGCCATTGGCGAGCGCGGCGACCTTGAGGGTCGTGTCGTGGTCGATCGCGTGGTGCGCGATCGTGGAGGCCTGGTCGTACCCGATCACCGGCGAGAGCGCCGTCACCATCATCACGGAGTGTTCGATGTTCTCGGTGATACGGGATTCGTTCAGCTCGGCACCCTCGATCATGAAGGTGCGGAACCGGTCGCACATGTCCGCCATGATCCGCGCCGAGTGCAAGAAGTTGCTGATGATGATCGGGCGGAACGCGTTCAGCTGGAAGTTGCCTTCCGCGCCGCCCATCTGCACCGCGACGTC
>JBKJLU010000132.1:0-12060 GCA_046596815.1 Acidimicrobiales bacterium
GCCCAGTTGGTGGAGTGGGCCAGTCAGGCCTCGCCCGAGGACCCGTCGATCCATGCCGCTCGCGCCGAGGTCTACACCGCAGTGCGAAAAGGTGAGTTGTCGCTCATGTCGCGCGGCCTCTATGGGGCGGCGGTACGCGACAGTGAAGAAGTCGCCCAGAATGGGAACCACGCCAAGGCCGACGAGGAGTCGAGATGAGCCCCGAGACCAACAAGACCGACCAGGACTGGAAGCAAGACCTGACGCCCGAGCAGTTCGAGGTGTTGCGCCAAGGCGGGACCGAGCAGGCGTTCACCGGCAAGTACGCCGACTGTCACGACGATGGCACCTACCGGTGCGCCGGCTGCGGAACCGAACTCTTCCGTTCGGACACCAAGTTCGAGTCCGGGAGCGGCTGGCCGAGCTTCACCGAGCCCGCCAACACCGAACACGTCGTCCTGATCGAAGACCGCACCCATGGCATGGTGCGCACCGAGGTGCGCTGCGCCAAGTGCGACGGACATCTCGGCCATGTCTTCGAAGACGGCCCCCGCGACAAGGGTGGGCTGCGGTACTGCATCAACTCCCTCAGCCTCGACCTCGACCCTGACGCCTCGTAACGCCTTCGAGCTGCGGCGCCTGCACCTGCCGCTGGCCACGCCGTTCCGCACCTCGTTCGGGACGGAGACGTCGAAGGACGTCGTGCTCGTGCGATTCCTCGGCGCCGACGGTGCCGAGGGTTGGGGCGAGTGCGTTGCCTTGAGTGAACCGACGTATTCGTCGGAGTACGCCGCGGGCGCGTGGCAGGTGCTCGAACAGCACCTCCTCCCCCGCGTCGTAGCCGGACTCGGCACGGACGACGTGCAGGGTCACCCGATGGCCAAGGCGGCGATCGAGATGGCGATGCTCGATGCCGAGTTGCGGACGTCCGGAACATCGCTGTCGAGCTCGCTGGGCGGGGTGCGGCCGGCCGTCGATGCCGGCGTGTCCGTGGGTATCCACGCGTCGATCGACGATCTGCTCGCCGTCGTGGTCGACCACGTCGACGAGGGCTACCGTCGCATCAAGTTGAAGATCGAGCCCGGCTGGGACGTCGAGCCGGTCGGGGCCGTGCGGGACGCTCTCGGACCTGACGTTCTGCTCCAGGTCGATGCCAACGCTGCCTATCGCATCACCGACGCCGAACATCTGGCCCGACTCGACGCCTTCGCTCTGCTGTTGATCGAGCAGCCGCTGGCCGAGGATGATCTCGAGGGCCACGCCGAACTGGCCCGCCGCATCACCAGCCCGATCTGCCTGGATGAGTCGATCACCTCGCTGACGTCCGCTCGCCGTGCCCTCGATGTCGGGGCGTGCTCGATCATCAACATCAAGTCCGGGCGGGTCGGCGGGTTGCACGAGGCCGTGCGCATTCATGACCTCTGCCTCGAGCGCAACGTGCCGGTCTGGTGCGGCGGCATGCTCGAAACCGGCCTCGGCCGGGCGGCCAACGTCGCCCTCGCTTCGCTCCCCGGCTTCACCCTGCCGGGTGACGTCTCGGCCAGTGCTCGCTGGTTCCTCCAAGATCTCACCGAGCCGTTCGTCCTCGTCGACGGTCAGCTGCGTGTCCCGACCGGGCCCGGCCTCGGCGTCACCCCCATCCCCGCCGTGCTCGAGGCGAGGACGGTGGCCGTCACCGTCGTGCGCTGAACAGCTCGATCATCCGGGACAGGCCGACGTTGCCCCCCGAGAGAACCAGCCCGATCCGCAGGCCCTCGGTAGCGATGCGACCGGTCAGCACGGCCGCGAGTGCGCAGGCGCCGCTCGGCTCGGTGACCTGCTTCATCCGGTCGAAGCAGAAGGCCATAGCGTCGAGGAGCTCGTCGTCGGAGACGAGCACGATGTCCTCCACGAGCGCTCGGTTGACCTCGAAGGTCAGCCGGCCGGGCGAGGCGATCTGCTGACCGTCGGCGATGGTGTGAGGGATCGGGATGGTGACGCGCTCCCCGGCCTGGAACGAGCGGCGGGTGTCGTCGCCGGCCTCCGGCTCGACGCCCACGACCCGAATCGGCGGGGTCTGCGCAGCGGCGACGACGGCGGTGCCTGCCATCAGACCGCCGCCGCCGACGGGGACGACGAGCACGTCGAGATCGGGAACGTCAGCCACCAATTCGAGCGCCGCCGTGCCCTGGCCCGCCATCACCATCTCGTCGTCGAAGGGCGGCACGAGAACGAGGCCTCGCGCTTCGCGTAGCGCCGCGCCGAGGGCTTCGCGATCTTCGGTGTAGCGATCGAAGGTGACGATCTCCGCCCCGTATTCGCGAGTCGCCGCCATCTTGGCCACCGGTGCATCCGACGGCATGAGAATCACGGCGTCGATACCGAGCAGGCGGGCGGACAGGGCCACGGCACCGGCGTGGTTGCCCGAGGAGAAGGCGACGACTCCTTGTCGCTTCTCGGCATCGGTCAGTGAGGCGAGCTTGTTGTAGGCGCCACGAAACTTGAACGCGCCCCCGCGCTGGAGGTGTTCGGCCTTGAGGAAGACCGAGGCCCCGGTGCGCTCGTCGAGGGTCGCCGACGTGAGCACCGGGGTGCGATGGGCGACGCCATCGAGACGCCGCGCCGCCGCTTCGACATCAGCCAGCGAAAGCATGCGGGCACGCTACGGTCCCAAGGGGATGGTGCGTGTCGGGATGGTGCGTGTCCAAGTGCCGATCGCCGACGTCGAGGTGGCCGCCGATCTCTTGTGGGCGGCCGGAGCCTCGGCCGTCGAGGAGGCCCGAGCCATCGATCACGCTGGCCGAGTCGTGCTCACCGCCGATCTCGACGCCTGTCCTGCCGAAATCTCTGGGCGCTGGCCCTGTCAGGTCGAGGAGGACGACGGTGCGTGGTGGGACGGCTGGCGGCCGTATGCGCGTGCGGTTCGAGCCGGCTTCTTCGTCGTCCATCCTCCATGGGTGGCGGCCGAAGTCGAGGAGGGGCAGATCGACCTCGTCCTCGATGCGGGACGTTCGTTCGGGACCGGGTCACATCCCTCCACCGTGCTCGTTCTCGACCTTCTCGGGAGGTTGGTGACGTCGGGATGCTCGGTGCTCGACGTGGGCTGCGGGAGCGGTGCCCTCGCCATCGGCGCCGCCCTGTTGGGTTCAGGAAAGGTGACGGCCATCGACATCGATCCGGAAGCGCTGGCGGCAGCCGCCGACAACGCCGTCGCCAACGGGGTGCGCCCACGCGTCGAACTCTCCGGCCAAAGTCTTGACGACGTCACCGGATCGTTCGACCTCGTCCTCGCCAACCTCGGCTCGCCGCTCGTCGTCGACCTCGCCGGCCCGCTCGCCGGGCGAATGAGCCCGGGTGCGACCCTCGTGGTCAGCGGGCTGCTCGACGATCGGTGGGATCACGTGCCGGCGGCCTATCCAACGTTGCGCCTCGTCGACCGGGTCACGCTCGACGGATGGTGCGCCTTGGTGCTCGAGTGAGGCCAGGCGGGCCTGGAATCGATCGGTTCACGACGACGTTCAGGTGAACATGGCCGTCCCCGTCGTCCGCCTCAACCACGCCGTGCTCTACGTCACCGACCTCGATCGCTCGATTCGTTTCTATGCCGACGCCCTCGGTCTCGAGGTCGCCGCGCTCGAACCACGAGCGAACGCCGCGTTTCTCCGTAGCCCCCGTTCGGGCAACCACCACGATCTCGGGTTGTTCGCCCTCGGCACGTCGGCTCCACCCAAGCAACGCGGCGGTATCGGCCTGTACCACCTGGCCTGGCAGGTCGACACCATCGACGAACTGGTGGTGGCCCGTCAGACGCTGATCGACCTGCAGGCCTTGAGCGGCGAGTCGAGTCATGGCGCCACGAAGAGCCTCTACGCCGCCGACCCCGACGGCAACGAGTTCGAGGTCATGTGGATGCTGCCGACCGAAGCGTGGGGCGACTTCGCCAATATCGCATCGGTCGAGGCCTTGGACCTGGCGGCCGAGGTCAACCGATGGAGCGGCGTTCGCACGGCGGGACACATCGTCCCGGACGAGGTGTCGTCGCAGCCCTGATCAGCGCGGCGGAATGGAGTAGGTGACCTGCGCCTTGGCGACGAGGTCGGTCTCACCGTCTGAACGCAGTGCGACATCGATCACGGCGAGGCGCTTGCCCAACTTCAAGATGGAGGCCTCGGCGATCACGTCGACCAACGCCGGCTTGCGCAGGAAGTCGATGTGCAGGCTGGTGGTGACGGCCAACGCCACCGGCCCGATCTCGGCGATGACGGCCAGCCACGCCCCCGTGTCGGCGAGCGTCATCAGCGTCGGACCACTCACCGTCCCACCGGGCCGACGGTGGTACTCCGCCGTCGGGAGGCGTAATCGGATCCGGTGATCTCCGATCTCTTCCACGATCGTCGTGGGCGGGCTGTCGGGAAAAGCGTCGAGGAGGAACTTCTGCAGACTCGCAACGGACATGGCGGGCACCGACGGAGCGTACGCAGGGCGGTCCTAACGCCTTGTGGTTGCCGTGGCGAAGTAGGCAAGGGCAACCGAAACGTCGAGGGTAGGGTGAGCGCCGGCCCCGCTCCCGTAGCTCAGGGGATAGAGCATCGGTTTCCTAAACCGTGTGCGCGTGTTCGAATCACGCCGGGGGCGCAAGAGTAAGGGCAGGTCAGAGCCACTTTCTTAGGTAGATCGGGAGGTTTGCGGATGGCGGGCCCTTGCTGGCCGCGACCGGCGACGAATTCGCCCAGCGGCTCCTGACCGACCAACCCGACGGCGTCGACGCTGCATCGACGCACTCGTCGCCAGACGCACGCGCCGCCCGGTCACCCGCACCGACGGCCGTCCACTCCGTCGACCGCCGTGACCGACGCGTTCCCGAGCCGACGATCGGCACGTAACAGCCGGTTCTTGGGTGGTTCTCGGCCGACTCGGCGTACACTGTTAAGAGTCGCAAGGCGGTCCTTCGGACGTTCGGGGTGGCTGATGGGTGAGCACGACGAGTTGCTGTTGGGGTTCGTCCGGACGACGGCGCGCCACAGCGGCCTGCGCGGCGACAGTCTCGCCTCGGTCCTTGCCACTGCGTCAGCGTGCTTGATGACGGGGACCGGCACCCCGCGGATCGACGTTGTCGCCGCGCCCCTCGCGGGGGAGAACCTCCTGGTCGTGCACGAGATCGGGTTGCTGGCAGCCCTCGAGGAGAGCGGGCTGGCGATCGTCACGGCCGACCGCCCCGAGGAGGTCGCCGCGGTTCCCGTGTGGATGGCTGCGGAAGGGCCTGTCGTGGATGAGCACGGTGTCGCCCGGGTGTTCGTGCGGGGGGTTTCTGGGCCGTTGGCGGCGTTCCGACTGGCCCCGCCTCCTGGGGGATGGGACGAGGCAGGAGCCGCGCTTGGCTTCGCGGGTGCTGTGGCGGATGAGCTCGCGGTCACCTTGCTGCGTCACTGGAGCGAGCGCCAACACCTCGACCGGTCCGGTGCGCTGTTGGAGGCGCAGCAGCACACCCATGTGGGGTGCTTTGAGTGGGACATCGTGGCGAACAAGGTGCGCTGGAGCGACGAGCTTTTCCGGATCTTCGGGGATGAGCCGCAGTCGTTCGAGCCGACCTTCGAGGAGTTCCTCGAGCGGATCCATGAGGACGACCGCGCCGCGGTGCGCGCATCGGTGTACGAGGCCTACGAGGCACGGCGCGACTACCGGATCGAGGAGCGCATCGTCCGCCGTGATGGGTCCGTGCGGCAGCTCGCGAGCTGGGGGCATGTGATCGTCGACAAGCAGACCGTGCCGGTCAAGATCATCGGCAGCTGTCAGGACGTCACCGACGTCCGCTCGGCCATGCGTGAGCTGGCACTGACCGAGCGGCGACTGGCCGAGGTGCACGAACGCAGGGTCCGTGCCTTGGAGCTCAACGACAACGTCGTGCAGGGCTTGGTCACCGGGCTCTTCGCCCTCGAGCTGGGCCTGGCCGACGAAGCCACCACCGCGCTCAGCGGCACGCTGAGCGCGGCCCGCTCCATCATCGGTGACCTGCTCATGACGAGTGGAGAGGACCTCGACGCGGCCGGGTTGGTACGCATTCGGCCGGCGCGCTCCTTCCTCAACCCGGCTCCGGTCGCGGCTGCGGAAGCGGCTGCGGACCGCGCGCCAATCCGTGTCGTCATCGCGGATGACTCGAGCGACATCCGTTTTCTGACGTCGCTGCTCCTCGCAACGGAGGCCGACTTCGAGGTGGTGGCCGAAGCGGCCGACGGACTCGAGGCCATCCACGAGGTGTCGGTCCACCAGCCCGACATGGTGCTGCTCGACCTCGCCATGCCGGTCCTTGACGGGCTGGCCGCCATCCCGCAGATCCGGGACGCCTCCCCCAACACCATCATCGTCGTGTTCTCCGGCTTCAGTGCCGGGTCCGCGTCCCAGGAGGCACTCGCGCGTGGCGCACACGCCTATGTGGAGAAGGGCCACATCGACGTGTCTCTTCCCGCCATACTCCGGGAAATACGAAAGCGACCCGCCACGGATCCGCCGCTCATCGCCGGCACGAGCGTCTGACCCCGCTTCAGGGCTGTGCCTCAACTGCAGCAGCAACACCTGCCCTGTGCCGCCCAGGTCCATCGCGTCGTCGGTGGTGATGTAGCGACGGACGCGACGAATCACGCCGGGAACGCCAACAACCACGGGGTTTTCCAAGCCGAACGATCCCGCCGAGAGCGTTGTCCCATCAAGGCGCCCCTTTACACGGCAAGATGCACCTCGTGCCCACCACACTGGCGCCCGGCATCCGAGAGAAGCGGCCCCGCTACTTCGAGGTCCGCGTCTACGGCAGCCTCGACCCGCTGATCGACCATCTCGGAGTCCTCGGCCGTGAGCCGACCACGCTCCCGAGCTACCGAACCATCGCCCGTTGGCTGGGCGGAGCAACCGCCGTCGCCCTGACGCGCAGTGCTGCGGCAACCTCAACCCGGACGTGAGCGAGAACCAGCCATCCAGCGGTCACCGGGGGGCGCCCTTCCCTCGGGACGAACCGCTCCGGCGCGCGTCCCTCGCCGCTTATGACATCCTCGACACGCCCCCCGAACTCGCCTTCGACGACATGGCCCAGCTGGCGGCCCGCCTGCTTGAGGTTCCCATCGGTCTCGTGAGCCTGGTGGATGCGGAACGGCAGTGGTTCAAGGCGCGGGTCGGACTCGAAGCCATCGAGACGCCGAGGGAGGACTCCTTTTGCGCCTGGGCGATCATCGAGCCGCCGGACGCCGGGGTGTTCTTCGTGCCCGACGCCACCGAGGACCCCCGCTTCGCCGCGAACCCGCTGGTGACCGGAGCGCCGGGCATCCGCTTCTACGCCGGAGCTCCGGTTCGGTCCCCCGAGGGGTTCGCTCTCGGCACGATCTGCGTCATTGACACAAAGGCCCGCGCCGTTCTCGACGACCAGGCGCGGGACACCCTGATGATGCTGGCCCGCCACGTCGGTCAGCAGCTCGAGTTTCGCCGCGCGGCCAAGCAAATCGCCCTCTCGGAAGCTCGTCTGCGGGCCCTCGTCGACAACGCCTCGGACATCATCCTGGTACTGGGCGACGACGGCGCGATCAACTTCGTCAATGCCGCCGCTGAGCAAGTACTCGGATGGGATCCGTCCGCGTCGATTGGCACCAGCGCACTCGAATTGGTGCATCCCGACGATGCCGAGGTCGTGCTCGGCTCCTTCGCCAGGACCGCCGACACCCCCGGTCTGAACGTGCCCCTCGAGTTCAAGGTCGCCCACGCTGACGGCTCATGGGTTCCCGTAGAAGCGGTCGCCAACAACCGACTCGACGATCCTGCCGTGCGCGGCATCGTCATCCACGTCCGCGACATCCGTGCCCGCAAGTCCACCGAGGAGCGCGTGCAGCGAGGCGAGCGGCAGCTGGCAGATGCGCAGCGCCTGGCCGGCATGGGCAGTTGGGAGTGGGACCTTCGCACCGACGAGATGACCTGGTCGGCCGGCCTCTTCGCCCTCTTCGGCCTCGACCCCCGGACCACTGCTCCGACGACGGACGCGTGGGCGGGCACCATCGACGTCGAGGAGCGCGAGCGGGTGAGAGCACTGGTCGCCGACGCGCAGACGATCGGCGAGCCGTTCTCGTTGCGACGCCGCATCGTGCGGCCCGACGGCGTCACCCGCGTGGCCCACAGCCACGGGGAGTTCGACCTCGACGCCGCCGGTGTGGCCACCAAACTCCGCGGGACGATTGTCGACATCACCCAAGTCGTCGCGGCCGAGGCAGCCCTAGAGGACGAGCGTCACTTCCTTCGGGCTGTGCTCGACAGCCTCGAGGAGGGAATCGTGGCCTGCGACGCCGATGGGCGGCTCTCGCTCTGCAACCCGGCGACCGAACGGTTCTATGGACTGTCCTTGGCTTCGATCCCCTCCGAAGCCTGGGCAGAGCATTACGACCTGTTCGAAGCCGACGGCACGACCGCCCTCGCCACCGAGTCGATCCCCCTCCTACGGGCCTTCGAGCACGGGCAGGTGAAAGGCGAAGAGATGGTGATCGCACCACGGCGCGGCCCACGTCGGCTCGTCTCGTGCAACGGTCGCGCCATCCTCGATGGCGGGGGCACCAGGATCGGTGCGGTCGTGGCCATGCGCGACATCACCGGGCAACGTCGGGCTGAGGCGACGCTGCGGCGCCTGGCTGAGCACGACGTGCTCACCGACCTGCCCAACCGCTCGGTCTTCTCGAACCGACTCGAGGCGGCCCTGCATGCGGGCGACGACGTCGCCATCGTGTTCATCGACCTCGACGATTTCAAGCGGATCAATGACGAGCACGGCCACAACGTCGGCGACCAGGTGCTCATCCACACTGCGGCCCGCATCCGCGCCTCCCTGAAGGTCGGCGACACGCCGGCGCGGATCGGCGGGGACGAGTTCGTGGTGCTGTGCGTCGACGTCGATGGCCAGGCGATGGCGTCATCGATTGCCGGCCGCATCCAGGCCGTGTTGGCCGAACCGCTCATGGTCGGCGGCATGTTGCTCACCGTCGGAGCAAGTGTCGGATTCGCCCTGCCCACGCCGGGCGAGACCGATGCCGAGACTCTCCTCGTCCGGGCGGACCACGCTATGTACGCCAACAAGAGCTCGCGCCGGGCCTAACTGCAGCACGTTCTTCGGACGACGACGAACGGCTGAGAAAAGGAAACGTTGTGACGATCACCATGTACGGGACCGGTTGGTGCAGCGACTGCAAGCGGGCCAAGCAGTTCTTCGGCGAGCAGCGGGTGCACTACGACTTCGTCGACGTGGACGCCGATCCCGACGGCCGCTCGATCGTGCAGGGCCACAACGACGGCAAGGACATCATTCCGACCATCGTCTTCGACGACGGCAGCGTGCTCGTCGAGCCGTCGAACGCCGAACTCGCCTCCAAGCTTGGCCTCCAGACGCAGGCGGAAAACGCCTTCTACGACCTCATCGTCGTGGGCTCAGGACCGGCCGGGCTGACCGCCGCGTTCTACGCCGCCCGCGAGGGGATGGAGGTGCTCGTCATCGAACGGGGCGGCGTCGGCGGGCAGGCCGGCGTCACCGAGCGTCTCGACAACTTTCCTGGGTTCCCCGAGGGGGTCACCGGCGACGAGTTCGCCAACCGCCTGCGCGCCCAGGCCGAACGCTTCGGCGTCGAGGTGCTCTCCGCCCAGGAGGTCACATCCGTGGCCGCCGAAGGCGCCTACCGGCTCGTGACCACCGGCGACGGAGCGACGTACAGCGCGTTCGCCGTCCTCCTCGCCCTCGGCTCGACCTACCGGCGGCTCGGCATCGACGGGGAGGACGACCTCATCGGGGCGGGCGCCCACTTCTGCGCCACCTGCGACGGCGCCTTCTACCGGGGCAAGGAAGTCGTCGTCATCGGCGGCGGCAACAGTGCCGGAGAGGAGAGCATCTTCCTCACCCGCTTCGTCGACCGCGTCACAATCGTGACCCGCGACGACGCCCTCTCGGCCAGCAAGATCGTCGTGCAGAAGGTCACCGAGCACGAAAAGATCGTCGTGGTCACCGGGGTGACACCGACCGGCTTCGTGACCGACGACGCCGGCAAGCTCCGAGCGCTCGCCGTCGACCGGGACGGCGTACGCGAAGAGATCGCCGCCGACGGGGCCTTCGTCTTCATCGGGCTCAGCCCGAACAGCGCGCTCGTCCGTGACCTCGTCGACGTCGACGAGGCCGGGTTCGTCATCGCCGACATGGGGATGTCGACGAGCCTGCCGGGGGTCTTCGTGGCCGGCGACGTCCGCAGTGGTTCGACGAAGCAGGCCGCCAGCGCCGCCGGCGAGGGCGCCTCAGCGGCGATCGCCATCCGCCGCTACGTCGAGCCCCTCGCCAGCGGCCTGCGCCCCGGCCCCGCCCCGGTGGCGGGGGCGGTCGGCCTCTGACCGGTCGCCCCGGGACGTTTCCCGTGCTCGCGGTCGCCCAGGTGCTCACCGCAGCCGGGAACCCGGTGACCGGTGCGAGACTTCCCGGGAATGGTCGTGCGACGCCGCCGGGTTCCGACTCCGATGGATGCTGCGGTCGATGCCTCGGTGAGCGGCCCTGCGGCGACCGCCGACGAGCGGTTCGCGCGGTTCGTCCTGCCCGAGGTCGAGGTGCTGTTGCGGGTGGCCCGCACCATCACCCCGCACCACGCGGATGCCGAAGATCTGGTGCAGGACACCTTGATCCGGGCCTACCGCGGCATCGACGGTTTCGACGGCGCCCATCCCCGGGCGTGGCTGCTGACCATCCTGCGCAACACCCAGATCAACCGGACGCGCCGACGCCGCCCCGAACTGCTCGACGACCCCGACCGCACGATGGCGACGATGGCCGACACCTCCGCTGCCGGCCAGAGCGTCGAGGCGTTGGTGGTCGGGGCCACCTTCGACGCCGTCATCGAGGACGCCTTCCGAAGTCTCCCGGACGACTTCCGCCGGGCCGTCGAGCTCGTCGACATCAACGGCCTCAGCTACGCCGAGGCGGCCTGGGTGATGGGCGTTCCTGTCGGCACGATCATGAGTCGAGTCCACCGCGCCCGTCGGCGCATGCGTGACCGGCTGACCACCGCTGGCCTCGCCCCCAGGAGCAAACGATGAGACCCTTCCGACGCCGATCCGACCGTCCGATGAACTGCTCGCAGGTCGGGCGTCGGCTGCAGCGCTACCTCGACGGCAACCTCGATGACCTCACCGCCCAGCGCATCATTCGCCACCTCGAGGACTGCCGGCGATGCGGCTTGGAGGCCACCGCCTACACCGAGATCAAAGCCGGCCTGGCCCGCCGCGCCGGCGACATCCCCGACGACGCCGTGGCCCGGCTGCAGGCCTTCGGCGAGCAGCTCGTCCGCAACGGCCGACCCAACGGCCGCGACCTGCCCGACGAGACCCAGGGTGCATAACGGGTCCGATGCCGAGCCCATGTCTCTGCCACCGGCCCCCTCGGGGCGGGTGCTCATGATCGGGATTGGTGGACTCGTTCTCACCCTTGGCGCCGTGATCCTCGAGATCATCTCTGGTCAATACGCAAACTCTGCGGTTCCTGGCTGGGCTCGCTGGATGCCCCTCGCCTGGCCGCAACCGGCGCGGGTGGCCTGGTGGGTGGCGGTGGCGGCCGGAGCGGCCGGGTTCCGCTGGTCACTGCACCGCTTCGGCCTGCGACCGAACCCGGTCGCGACCCTGTGCACCGTCGTCCCGTTCCTCGCCTTCGCCGCCGGCATCGCCGCCGGCGCTGACTGGGCCACCTGGCACTGAGCGGATTCGTGCATTTTCCGGGAAGGACGGGACGGCGAACCGGGTTCCGGACCCGGCCACCAACCAGAGGAGTGCGCAGCGCGATGACAGACCCCGGTGTGATCGGTCGACCCCGCTTCACCACGACTCCCCGCGCCAGGCAACATTGACGGGACCGATGTCGCGCACCTCTGAGGGCCGTGAGCCCATCGCCTTGATGACCGCCGCCGGCGCCCCGCTGCTGGCCCAGCCGTATTTCGCCAACGGCGACCCGGGCCCGATCGTCGCCGTTCTGGCGCAGGTACCCGAGATGCTCGAGGTGGCTATCCCATTCATCGGGCTCGTGCTCGGCCCGTCGGCCATCGACATGCGGACCAAGGAAGT
>JBKJLU010000320.1:0-4271 GCA_046596815.1 Acidimicrobiales bacterium
GGCCAGGAGCCTCGCGTTCGATCACGAGGCGGGTGCCCTCGGGGGTCTCGTCGCGGGGCGAGAATCCGGTGCCACCGGTCGTCACCACCAGGCCCTCGAATCCGTCGACCATCGACCGCAGCGCCTCGGCGACCTCGCCGGCGCCGTCGGCGACGACACGCCGTTCGACAACCTCGAAGCCGGCGGCGACGACGGCTTCGGCGAGGCGGGCGCCGGATGCATCCTCTCGGGTTCCGGCCATGACACCGTCGGACACGGTGAGCACCTTGGCCTGTGGCGTCACGTCCGGCGCTGGTCGATGCGGTACGCCGATGCGTCGTCATCCTTCGCCGCCCGCTTCATCTCCGTGGCGAGGGCGGACGCCTCGGCCACCCCCAACCCCGGCCGGAACTCGGTAGTGACGACGCCGAGCGAGATCGTCATGATCTGCACGGTCTGGCGGTTGTTCCGCCGGTCCTCGATCTCGATGAATCCCCGAGCGGCATCCTCAGGGTCATAGAGCGAAGGGGCCATGGCGTCGAATGCAGTGGTGACCTCGCGAGCGAACTCCTCGGCCTGCTCGGGCGCCGTCAACAGGACGAAGTCATCGCCACCGATGTGTCCGAGAAAACATTGGTCGCCCGCGTGCCGCGTGAGCACCTCGTTCAGTACGTCGGCCGTCGCCCGAATCGCCGTGTCGCCCCGAAGGAAGCCGTAACGATCGTTGTAGGCCTTGAAGTGATAGAGGTCGGCGTGAATGAGGCCGAAGGGATGCCCGGCGGCCACCAATTGCTCGATCTGACGGGTGATCTCGCTGTTGCCAGGAAGGCCCGTGAGCGGTGACACGTCGCGAAGTTGCTTGGCCCGCCGCAACGCCGCCCGCACCCGGGCGACGAGTTCCGGCGGATCGAAGGGCTTGGAGATGTAGTCGTCGGCACCGGCTGTGAGCCCGAGCACCGTGTCGGCCGAGAGCGACTTTGCCGTCAACATGATGATGGCGCAGTGACTGGTGCGGGCGTTCGAACGGAGCCTGCGGCAGACCTCGTACCCATCCAGCCCCGGCATCATGACGTCGAGAAGAACGGCGTCAGGTCGCAGCTCGCGGGCCGCGGTCACCGCCTCCTCACCGTCATGGGCGACGTGCACCTTGAAGCCTTCGAGGCTCAGGTTCAACTCGACGTAACGGGCGATGTCGAAGTCGTCATCGACGACGAGCACCGTCTCGCCGCCTTCCCCGGACGGGCTTTCGATCTCCATGGCGTCAGCCTGCGTGGGCACGGATCGTCGACGTCCCTGCGTCTCGAATGCGCCGAATGGCCAGCGCCGGATCAGGTGCACCGAACACGGCATTCCCGGCGACGAACACCCGAGCGCCGGCTTCGGCCACGACCGGAGCCGTGACCTCGTCGATGCCACCGTCGACCTCGATGACGACGTCGAGACCACGTCGATCAATGGCCGCCGCCGTCTCTCGAATCTTGGGCACGACGTCGGTCATGAACTTCTGACCGCCGAAGCCGGGGTACACCGTCATGAGCAAGACGAGGTCGATGTCGCCGAGGAACCGCTCGTAGTCGGACAGCGGAGTATCGGGATTGACGGCAAGGCCGACGTCGAGTTCGAGCTCCCGCATCTGGGCGATCAACTTCTCCGTACCGCCGACTTCGACGTGGACCGAGCAGCCGCTGGCGCCGGCCTTCTTGAACGCCTCGAGATAGTGCTCGGGGTTCGTCATCATCAGATGGCAGTCGAGGTACATCGGCGTGTGTCGTCGCAAGGACTTCACCACCGGCGGGCCGATGGTGAGATTGGGGACGAAGTGGCCGTCCATCACGTCGACGTGCAGCCAGTCGGCGTCGTCGGCCACCCCATCGATGGCGTCGGCCAGCGCCGCGAAGTCGGCCGAGAGGATGGACGGAGCGATGCGGATCACGAGGGCCCCACTTTACCGAGCGACCCGCCGCAGCCGGAGGACGTACATGCCGTCGCTCCCGATCGCCTGTGGCAACAGCCGGGCCCCTCGACCACTGATCTCCCAGGGCGCTCCTGGCGGTGCTTCCGGCTGGAGCTCCGGATGGGTCCGAGCCAGCCACCCATCGATCATCCCCGTTTCTTCTCCCGTCAGCGTGCAGACGCTGTAGACGAGTCGTCCTCCCGGTCGGACCAGCTGCGCGGCCGAGGTGAGGAGCGTCCGTTGCAGGGTGACAAGCTCGCCGACGTCGCTCGGTTGCACTCGCCAGCGAGCGTCGGGCCGCCGCCGGAGGACGCCGAGTCCGGTGCAGGGTGCATCGACGAGGACGGCATCGAAGGTGGCCGCTCGGAAGGGTGAATGCTGACCCTCGGCCACGTAGGCGGCGACTTCGGAGCGACCGAGGCGTTGGGCATTCGAAACCACGAGCGCCGTCCGGGAGGGATGGACATCGCCGGCGGCAACCAGTCCTGGCGCCCGCTGCGCCAGCAACGTCGCTTTGCCTCCCGGAGCCGAGCACAGATCCAGCACCCGAGCTCCCGGCTCGAAGGCCAGGAGTCCGGCAACCTGCTGGGACGCCGCATCTTGGATGTAGCCGTCGGCGCGCTCGGTGACCTCGGCCGCTTGATTCATCTGCTCGAGCGCGGCCACGGCCGGCGCCGGGCCGAGGTCGCGGGTGAGTTGTTCCACGATCCAGTCGGGATAGCTGAGCCGGGTGGCCTCATCCGGCCACGCATCGGGCGTCGGCGGGCCCGCGTCGGCCACTTTGCGAAGCACGGCGTTGACCAGTCCTTTGGCCCGCCCGTTGGCCAACCCGACGGTCTCTCCCACCGCCGCGTGGGGCGGAGTCTGGAGGAAGGCGAGCTGGTAGGCGCCGAGGCGCAGGACCGCCCGCACATCCGGGTCGACGTCGCGGAACAGATACCGCTCGACGAGCCAGTCGCACGCACGACGCATGCGGGTCGTTCCGTAGACGAGTTCGGTGACGAACGCCCGGTCGCGCTCGCTGAGCTGCGAACGGCCCAGGATCCCAGGGACAGCGAGATTCGCATAGGCGCCGTCGTCGATACGTCGCAAGGCTTCGAGAGCCAGGCTCCGGGGCGAGCTCACGATCCGCCCACCGTCTCTCCGGCCTGGGGGCGACTGCCGTTTTTCCAGGCGGTCGCCACTTGCTCACCTCTCCCGGCCGGCTTCACGGTGAGAAGCTCGAGGCCCGTACCTCCGCCGCACCCGATCACCAAATCCTCGATGGTACCGATGCCCGGACCTTGGGCGACCGGGCGGGCCTCGACGATCTGCAGCCGCTCACCCCGGAACGTCGTCCAGGCGCGACCGAGACGAACCGTGCGATGAACCTCGGCCGCCACCTTCGTGAAATCCAGAGACCGTTCCGACGGATCGAGCTTCGCCGCATAGGTCGCCTCCCCCTCTTGAACCACGGGGACACCCAATCCGGCATCGAGCTGTTCGATCAGAAGGCGCGTTCCGAGATCGACGAGTCTCGACCGAAGATCGTCGACCGACTCGGTCTCGCCGATGGGCGTGCGCACGGTCGCATAGACGGGGCCGGTGTCGAGACCGGGATCGAGGGCCATGAGGCAAACACCGGTCTCCCGATCGCCGGCCAGCAGGGCCCGCTCGACGGGCGCGGCTCCTCGCCATCGCGGGAGCAGCGAGAAGTGAAGGTTGACCATTGGGACGGCGTCGAGCACGTGCGCCTTGATGAGCTTTCCGAAGGCCACGACCACACCGAGTTCGACACCGGCATCGACGACGTCGTCCACCCGGTCGGTCACCCGTAGGGCGTGCTGGAGGGCGACTGCCTTGACGGGACTGGGCTCGAGCTTGGCCCCCCGCCCTCGTTTGCGGTCGGGCTGGGACACGACGATGGCAACGTCGTGGCCGGCGGCGATCAGGGCCTCGAGGGGACCGACCGCCGCCTCGGGGGTGCCGAGGAAGGCCAACCTCACGTGGTCCTCCCGGAACCCGTCAGCTCAGGTCGCGGTTGCGCAGCGCCTTCATGGCCGCCTTGCGCTGATCGTCGTCGAGATGCTCGAGCAGGAGACGGCCGTCGAGGTGGTCCATTTCGTGTTGAAAGACACGGGCCTCGAACTCGTCGGCCTCGATGGATACCTCGTTGCCGTCGAGGTCGAAGCCGGTGAGGTGCACTTCCTTCGGTCGCAGGATCGGGAAGTAGAGGCCGGGGACCGAAAGACAACCCTCCTCGTACTCCCACTCGCCACGACTGTCGGTGATCTGCGGGTTGACCAGGGCGCGGGCACCGGCGCCGTCGTTGAGGTCGTAGACGAAGAGCCGCTTCTGC